>DATHDT010000324.1:0-2777 GCA_035318905.1 Gemmatimonadales bacterium
TGGGCTCTTTTGGCCGGAGAAGGACGACAGCGCCGCGCGGCAATCGCTGCGCGAGGCGACCAGCACACTGCGCCGCTACCTCGGAGACCAGCTGCGCACACCTGGGGACCAGTTGGAGCTCGCGGCGGGCGCCGTCGAGCTCGATACAGAGCAATTCGACGCGCGGGTGGCCGCGCACGACTGGGCCGGCGCGGCCTCCCTCGTCAGGGGGGAGTTCGCGCAGGGCTTCAAGGTGCCCGACGCATCGGCGTTCGAGGACTGGCTGCTCGTGGAGCGCGGGCACTGGAGCCGTCGGGCGACCGACGTGCTGCTCGCGCATGCCGAGGAGCGGCTCGACGCGGGAGACCTGCTCGGCGCGGACGAGCCCGCCCGTCGCGCGCTCCAGCTCGATCCCCACTCCCAGCGCGCGCTGCGCACCGTAATGCAGCGCCTCGCGCTGGCCGGCGACCGC
Organism: Gemmatimonadales bacterium; assembly: GCA_035318905.1. Taxonomy (GTDB): domain Bacteria; phylum Gemmatimonadota; class Gemmatimonadetes; order Gemmatimonadales; family GWC2-71-9; genus 20CM-2-65-7. The sequence goes on from DATHDT010000324.1 coordinate 452, forward strand.
GCCGGCGCCCTCGCGCTGTACAACGACTTCCCCGGAGAGGCGGAGCCGGAAACGACGAGGCTCGCCGGGCGGCTGGAGCGAGCCCGCGAATGGCGACTCCCGGTGCGCGCGACGGCGACAGACGCCGGGGTGGAATGGCGCCGTGCCCCGCTCATCGCGCGTGAAACCGACCTCGCGAAGATTCTCGGTTGTTGGCGCGACGCGCGATCGGGGCGCGCCGCCCTGGTGGTGATCGAGGCAGAAGCGGGACTCGGTAAGACGCGGCTCGCCGAAGAGGTGATGGCGCGCGTAACGCTCGACGGGGCCGTCTCCGTCGGGACGCGCGCCGTCTCCGCCGATCGCCAACAGCCGCTCGCGGGCCTCGTGGGCCTGGCGCGCGGCGGATTGTGCGACGCACCGGGGGTCGCCGCCGCGCCACCCGCCGCCCTGGCCGCCCTCTCGAGCGTGGCCGGGGAGTGGGCTGAGCGATTCCCCGCCGTGCGGACGGCGGCGCCCGAGCCCAATCTCGTGACCGCCCTGAGCGAGGTCCTGCGGGTGGCAACCGCGGAGCACCCAGTGCTCCTCGTCTGCGACGATGCGCAGTGGCTCGACGCGGAGTCGTTCGTGGCCCTCGGCGCGCTGTTGCGCAACCTCACCCGGGCACCGCTGCTGCTCGTCATCGCGGCAACCGGTGAGCCCAATCCGCCCGCGCTCGCCGAGCTGCGGTCGCGGCTCGGCCGCGACGTGCGTGGGGTCGCCGTGCGGCTGCGGCCCTTCGCTGGACCCGAGATCGACGCGCTGGTGCGCTGGGCCCTGCCGTCCTACAGCGCCGACGACGCCGAGCGCGCGAGCCGTCGCATCCTCGCCGACTCGGGCGGCAACCCGTTGCTCGCGGTCGAGATCTGCCACGCGATCGCTCAAGGACTCGATCTGGGACTCACCAGCGGCGCGTGGCCACGGCCCCTCACGACGCTCGATCAGACGATGCCCGGCGACTTGCCCGACACGATCGTCCAGTCGATCCGCGTGGGGTTCAACTGTCTCAGCGCCGATGCGCGCGCTGCGCTCGCCGCCGCCGCCGTCCTGGGCGAGCGCGTGACCGCCAAACGCATCGGCGCCGCCAGCCGGCTCGTTGCCGCCGCATTGGACGCGGCGCTCGACGAGCTGGAATGGCGGCGGTGGCTGGTGGCGGAGGGCCGGGGGTACACCTTTGTCGCGCGCATCGTTCGGGATGTGGTGCGGCGCGACATGATCACCCCGGGCCACGCCCAGCGCCTCCTCGACGCGTGACTAGCGCAGCGTCGCGACCAGTCCTGCGTGGTCGGACGGCCAAACGGGATATGCGGCGCCGGCGACTCGATCCGCCGGCACGTCGCCGAAACGGTCGATCTGCCCACGCAACCCGGCTGCGCCGCCGCCCAGGCCACGCGCGAACACGTAGTCGATGCGCTGACCCAGGTCCGGCAACTGATTGGACAGGTCGGGGAGCTCGCAGCAAGTGAATCCGATGACGCCCGGACGCAGCGCCCGCCAACTGTCGGTGTAGCCGGCGCCCGCGAGCAGCTGATACATCGGAGAGCCGGGCACGTCGTTCAGGTCGCCCATGATCACCGCGGGGCGATCGGTCGGCTGCGACGCGACAATCTCACCGACCTGCGCGGCGCGCAGCGCGCCGAAGGTGTTCCCCGCCAGGTCGGCTTCAGGATGGGTGCTCACGAACCGGACCAGCACGCCCCCGATGTCATCGATGGTGGCGTCGGCCCACACCCAGCCGCGCTTCAGCTCGATGCCCGGCGCCACGACGCCGACGTTGTAAGTGAAGTTCTGCCCACCCGACGCCGTGACCGTCACGCGATCGAGATCCACCAGCATCACGTCGTGATCCACCAGGCTGATCCCCGGGAGGGGCGCCGCGACGATGTTCTGCACCGTGGCCGCCACCCCGTAGTGCAAGCCCCGCTCGGCCAACTTGGCCTCGAGGATCGCCACGAAGTCCTGGTGGATGACGACCGGCACGCCCAAACCGGTGAGGTCGATGTCGATCTTGGATGCTTCCTGCAACCCCACGACATGCGGTCGCCGCGCGGCGATCTCGTCGGCGATCGCGCCGGCGCGCGCGGGGAAGTCGGTCTGCGCAACGGTCTGGATGGCAAAGAGAAGCGCCGGGAGATCGTCGTTCGGGTCGGGGGTGCCGAGGGCGACGATCACCGCATCGACGTCGGCACCGACGTAGAGATTCTGGGTCATCACGGTGATTCCGGACGCGCCGGCGCTCACGCGCTGTTCGGAGAGCCAGTTCCACGAGCCTGGGCGGACGTCAAAGATGTCCTTGCACGCGGCGGTCAGC
>DATHDT010000325.1:0-2641 GCA_035318905.1 Gemmatimonadales bacterium
CCACGCGATGGCGGAGTTGGCTGCCGCGTTTGCCCCTGACGACGTGCGCCTGTGGCCACAGGTCGATCGCACGGACTCGACCTATCGGCAGGACCTGGCGCGTTACGGTGTGCGCACCAGTCAGGAGAGCGCCAGACACGACATGCACGAGCATCACATGCCGTAGGGGGATTGGGCCCGGCCAAACGGCCGGGCCCTCGACGGTTCTACGCCTTCGAGAGCTGCTCGCAGCGACCGAGCAGGCTCGGTTGCTCCAAAGCCACGCCGGTGCCGTCCAGGAAGTTGAACCAGATCCACGGATTGCCGCCCACGCCGCCGCGCGAGGGCTGCTTGTTGAACCGTACGTCGTGGCCCGGCGGGACGAGCTGCACCTTCACGACGTTATCCGCCGTCGCGCGATGCGGGCCGCCCACCGGATTGTCGTTGTTCTGGAAGATGAGCACCGCATCTAGGCCTGCCGACACGTAGAGATCCCCGTCCAGCGTGATATAGGGGCCCGGGCTGTTCTCGCAATCAGCGACAGCAATCGTCGCCAAGGCCCGGGCCGCGCTCGAAAAGTCGGCACCCGTGTTCTTCTTCAGCCCTTGGACGCAGCGGCCGAGATACACCTCATCGGTCAGCGCCCGCCCGTGCCCATCCTCGAGCTGCACCCAGATGAAGGGGTTCCCTCCAACGCCGCCCAGGACGGGCTGTTTCGGAATCGTGATGCTCTCTCCGGCGGGCACGACCGTCAGGTCGACGTGTGCCTCGTCGGTGTACGTGTGCGTCCCCTTCGCATTGTTCGTGAACATCATGCGGCTTCCCAAGCCCCCCAGCGTCAGCCCGCCCCCAACGGTGATGTAAGGTCCAGGCGAGTTGTCGCAGCCCGTCACGGCCGTCGTGACGGCAGCGCGCACCGGCATCTCGAACGAGCGCGTGACCTGCACGCTCCCGCTCCCGGCCGTCGTGGCCGCGGTGATGTCGGGATTCGTCCCATTCTCCTGACACGCGGCGACCACCGCGGCCAGAGCCAGGGACGTGAGTGCGAATCGGTTCATGGTCCGAATCTCCCGTTTGCAGGACCGGGTCCATCCCGGCCCACGTGCGCGGCAGGCAATGAGCGTGCCATGGGAGGCACCATGGGGGAAGCGAATCGCAACGGCGGCTCCTCTGTGGAGGCGTTACGACGCCCAGTGTGGCGCGGCGACCGCCACACGAGGCTCGGTCGCCGGGCGGAACACGGCTATATTCCCCGTCCCACGCCCGGGTGGCGGAACTGGCAGACGCGCCGGACTCAAAATCCGGTGGGGGCAACCCCATCCGAGTTCGATTCTCGGCCCGGGCATTCCCGTGATCATTCTCCTCGCCGCATTGGTGAGCGTGCCCCTGGGCACGGTGCACGGCACGGTCGTGTCCGCCGAAACCGGGGACCCCCTCGCCTTCAGCATCGTCTCGCTCCGCCCTACCCTGAACGAGCACTTCACCGATGAGCACGGTGCCTTCACGTGCGCCGGCGGGCTGCCGGGGACCTACCGCCTGGTGGTGCGGCAGATCGGGTACACGCCCGCCGACACGACCCTCGTCGTAACCTCCGACGCCGACGTGGTGGTCCACATCGTCTTGCGACATGTCGCCGTCGAGCTGCCGCCGATCACGGTGACCGGCGAGTTGACGTGCACGCAGCCCGGCCTGCCCGACGCGGGCGCGACACCCGCGCTGTCCGCCGTGTTCGAGCAATTGCTCGAGAACGCGCGCCGCTACCGCCTGCTGGCCGACTCGTTTCCCTTCACGTTCGTCATCGAGCGCCGCTATGAGTCGGAAGTCGACACCGTCACGCAGACGAGCGCGCAGGAGCACCGCTATCGCCCCGGCCGCGTGATCGACTGGGGGAAGGGGGACTTCCGCAATCAACGCGTCGTGCTCCTCCCAGCGCTCCAGGAGTTCGCCGACAGCGCATTCCTCCAGAGTCACTGTTTCCGACTCGCCGGCCGCGACACCCTGGAGGGAGAGACCTTCGTGCGGGTCGACTTCGAACCCGCGGCGCGCCTGCGCTCGCCCGACGTGGCCGGCGCTGCGTATCTCGAGGAAGGGACGTATCAACTGCGCTACACGCGCGTCAGCCTGACGCGAGCGGAGCGCTCTCTCCCTGGCGTGATTGGACTGGTGGCGACCACGCGCTTTCGGGAGATCGTACCGGGGATCGTGCTGCACGACCGCGTGAGGGCGGTCACAACGCTCCGTCGTGTACCGGAAAGGGTTGAGGAACAGCGGCTGTTGGCGGTACAATTCATGCGTCCGTTCGGCACGCCCTAGCGTCTCGGTTCGTTACCTCGGTCTACGGAGACGGCTCTTCACTCCAATGGCAGCCCTCTCGTTCCAGTGGGCCCGCGTCCAGGGCGACGCACCGCTCCCTCTCCGCCGCGGTGCCTGGTATCGCATTCTCAAGCTGACATCGATGGAAGCGACCCTGAACGTGCGAGGGAAACCCCTCCCCGTGCCGCGGGGCCAGTTGCAGTTGTCGGCGGAGCCGGTGCTGCAGTGGGCCGTCGTCCCCGCACCGCGGAGCTCCGCGCGCTTCCCTTCGACGTGGGGTCCACGGTACGCCGTGTGCCCAAGCTGCCGTGAACGTGCACCGCTGGTCGATCACCCGACCTCGATGCGT
>DATHDT010000326.1:0-3738 GCA_035318905.1 Gemmatimonadales bacterium
CTCCCACCACGACGCACCCGATCGGCCGCGACTCCACGCTTCGAGTCGCGGCCGATCGCTTTTTAGGAGGCAAATGTGACGGCATCAGTCATAGGCGTGTCAGGCAGTCCCAAGTCCGCATCGCGCTCGCGTGCGCTACTCGAGCTGGCGCTCGCAGCCCTGGAGCGACAGGGGGCAGGCCCGTCCCGGCTCATCGACCTCGCCAAGCTCCCCGCCGACGCGCTGCTGGGCCGGCGTGAAGATCCGGAAGTCGCGGACGCGATTCAGGGCGTGCTGGATGCGGGGATCGTCGTCGTCAGCACCCCGATCTATCGCGCTACCTACAGCGGGCTCCTCAAGGTGTTCTTCGATCTGTTCCCGCCAGAAGCCCTCGCTCGAAAAGTCGCCATTCCGATCGCCACCGGTGGCGGTGCCGCCCACCTGCTGGCCATCGACCACGGGCTGCGGCCGCTCCTCGCGAGCGTCGGCGCCCTCATCGTCTCGACGGGCGTTTACGGTACGGACGCGCAGTTCCGCGCCGGAGTCCCCGACGCGGACCTCGTCAACCGCGTCGAGCGGGCAGCGCTCGAAGCCGCGTCTCTCGCGGCGGGAGTCACCACATGATCGGCATCTATTACGAGCATCCCCACTGGTTCACGCCGTTCTTCGCCGAGCTCGACCGCCGCGGCACGCCCTACAAACGGCTGCATGCCGAGCATCATGGGTTCGATCCGAGCCGCGCCCCGGAGTACGACCTGGTCGTGAATCGGATGAGTCCGTCGGCTTGGACGCGGGGGCACGCGCAGTCGCTCTTCTACACGCAGCATTTTCTCGCGCACCTCGAGCGCCACGGCGTACGCGTCATCAACGGCGTGCGGGCCTACCAGGCAGAGACGTCGAAAGCCCTGCAGCTGTCCGTGCTGCGCGAGCTCGGCCTTCCCTACCCTGCGACGCGCGTCATCAACGATCCTGCCGACGCAGCGGCAGCCGCGGCGGAGCTGGAGTTCCCGGTTGTGGTGAAGCCGAACGTCGGCGGCAGCGGTGCCGGAATCGTGCGCTTCGACGCGCCGGAGCAGCTGGCGGCAGCCGCGGCGACGGGCGGCCTGGAGCTGGGCCCCGATCGGACCGCGCTCGTGCAGGAGTTCATTCCTGCCGAGGAAGGCCGCATCACGCGTGTGGAGGTGCTGGGTGGCCGCTACCTGTACGGCATCCGCGTTTACTCGTCCGGCGAGACGTTCAACCTCTGTCCGGCGGACGTGTGCCAGACGACCGACGGCGCGGAGCTGGTGCGTAGCGCGTGTCCGGTGGACGCCCCGCGCAACGGGTTGCGCGTCGAGGGATACGAGACGCCGCCTGAGATCGCCCGCCAGGTCGAGCAGATCGCCGTCGCGTGCGGCATCGACGTCGGCGGCATCGAGTACACGATCGACGAGCGCAATGGGCAGCTCTACTACTACGACATCAACGCTCTCTCCAACTTCGTCGCGGACGCGCCGCGGGTCGTAGGATTCGACCCGGTGGCGCGTCTGGTCGACTTCGTCGAACAGGAGGCCCGCTAATGCGCTTCGGGTATTGGTTGCCGGTATTCGGCGGCTGGCTACGCAATGTCGACGACGAGCGGATGGCGGCCGAGTGGTCGTACGTGCGCAAGCTGGCGCGCGCGAGTGAACGGGCAGGGTTCGACCTGACGCTCATCGCCGAACTCAATCTCAACGATATCAAGGGACCGGAGGCGCCCGCGCTGGACGCCTGGTCGACGGCGGCGGCGCTGGCGGCGGTCACCGACCGGCTCGAGCTGATGGTGGCCGTGCGTCCGACGTTCCATCCACCGGCGTTGCTCGCCAAACAGGCCGCGAATATCGATCACATCTCGGGCGGCCGGCTCTCGCTCAACGTCGTCTCGTCGTGGTGGGCCGAGGAAGCAAAGCAGTACGGCGTGGAGTTCGACACGCACGACGCGCGCTACGCCCGTACGGCGGAGTGGCTGGCCGTCGTGGATGGCCTCTGGTCTGAGCGGCGCTTCAGCTTCGCGGGGAAATACTATCAGATCGACAACGCGATTCTGGAACCGAAGCCGGTGCGCCAGCCGCGGCCCACGCTCTACGCGGGCGGGGAGTCAGCGGCCGCAAAGGCGCTGATCGCCCGCACGTGCGACGGCTATCTGATGCACGGCGACCCGCCCGAGCGCGTCGATGCCAAGATCCAGGACATGCGGGCCCTCCGGGACGCCTGCGGGCTGCCGCCGCTGGCCTACGGCGTCGCCGGCTACGTCGTGTGTCGCGCGACGGAGACGGCCACGCGGCGCGAGATCGAACGGATCACCGATGTCCGGCAGAGTGCCGCGGGGTACGCGAATTACGAACAGTGGATCGCCAATACGCAGCTCGAGCAGCGGGTGAGTCTCGAGGACTATTCGGTGTCGAATCGCGGGCTGAAGGCGGGACTCACGGGGACCCCGGAACAGATTGCCGATCGCGTGCGCGCCTTCGAGCAGGCGGGCGTCGATCTGTTGCTACTGCAGTTCAGCCCGCAACTCGAGGAGATGGAGCGTTTCGCTGAGGAGGTGATCCCCCTCGTCAGGTCAACTCCCCAGCCGTCCGAGCACCATGCGGGCCGCCTCGCGACCCGAGCGCACGCAGGCTGAGACGCCCGCGCCGTCATAGCCAGCGCCGCAAATCGCTAACGGCGCCAGACGCGCCAAGCGCGCGCGCACGAGAGCTACGTGCGCCGAGTGGTGCGCGCGATACCGGGGCAACCCTCGCGTCCAATGAAACGCGCGCGACCAGAGCGGGACACCCCGGATCTTGAGGATGGCGGCGAGCTCCTCATGGGCGAGCCGTTCGGGACTCCCGTCCACCGGCGCGAGAAACGCCCGCAGCAGCACGTGGCCGTCCGGCGCGCGACCCGGGAACTTGGACGACGCGTAGGTGCAGGCACGCAGTGACGTCCCGCCGACGAACCCTGTGCCTTCCAGTGGGCGTCCGATCTGGTCGGCGCGATACGCGAGGGACACCGTAACACTCGGCGCGTAGACGACGTCGCCGAGGACGCGGGCGTGCGGCACGCCGATCTGCTCGAGCCACCGGCCCGCCGCGTAGGAAGGAAGCGCCAAAACGACCGCGTCGGCGTCATGCGCCGATCCCCCGACCGTCAGCCGCCAGCCCGAGGTCGCTCGCGCGATGCCCGCTACGCCCTGAGCAAGGCGGAGTACGGGGCCCGCCAACGCTTCAACGATCTCCTGCATGCCACTCGCGAAACTCCGGAATCCCGCCGCGAGACTCGCCCCGCGAGCGTCGATCCCCAGGAGTGCCGCGGCACCGCCCTCCTCCAGGGGCTCGAATCCCTTGCCCGTCCAACGCGAAGACCCGCGGGCCAGTTGCGCAACCAATCGATCTCCAACGCCGAGCGCTGTGGCAAGCGCGGGCATCTCGGGTTCGGAAGCCAGAAACCCGTCTGGGCCACCCTCGACGACAAACCCGTCGCGCTGCTCGGTAACGATCACGCCCCCCGGCCGTCGTTCGCTCTCGAGGACCGTGACGTCCGCACCCGCGCGCGACAAGTCCCAGGCGGCCACGAGTCCGGCAACCCCGGCTCCCACGACGATGACTCGGCTCACGTCCAGCCCCGTGTGCGCGCGGCCGTTCGCGCCACGTCGGCGACGGCGGCGACGAGATGCGCGTCGTCGTTCAGGGACGTGGTGCGCTCCAACTGGACGCCCACTCGACCTGCGAGCTCCCGATACTCGACGTCGATGTCGTA
>DATHDT010000327.1:0-5361 GCA_035318905.1 Gemmatimonadales bacterium
GCGACGCGCCTCTTCAACGTGCTGAGCGCGAGCGTGAGCCCCGAGGACGTCGAGGAGCGGGCGCGCCTGCTGCGCAGCGGCGACGTCTTCGCGGTTGTGCCGCCCAACGAGATCAAAGTCCTCGCCACGATGTTCGAACCACGCGCGTTCGGCGACGGTGAGGTCGTGTTCCGCGAAGGCGATCCGGCCACGGAGGTGTACGCCATCATCGATGGTCGCATGGAGGTCAGCTTGTCGGATGGCTGGATCGTGGCGACGCTGGGCTCAGGCCAGGTCGTGGGCGAATACGGGATGTTCGGGCCGGGCAAACGAACCGCGACGGTGATCTCCAAAGGGCCGAGCCGTGTGCTCGCCCTCGACTACCAGCGGTTCCACCGCTTCCTGTTGGCGTTCCCCGAGTCGTCGCTCGCGTTGTTGCGGCTCACCGTGGAACGGCTGATCGCACAGCGCGGAGAGCGACGCCGCTGAATCGGTGATAGGTTTGCCGCCTATGATCATTCTCTCCTTGCTTGCGCTGGTGGCCCAGGCTCAAGGCTCCACGACGCGCGTCCTCACCGTCGACGATGTCTTCCGTATCCAGCGAGTTTCAGACCCGCGCGTGAGTCCCGACGGGAAGTGGGTCGCCTATGTCGTATCGACGCCCGACCTCGCCGCGGACAAGTCCACGAGCCGCATCTGGATGGTCGCCGTCACCGGCGGTGACCCGATCCCGCTGACCACCAAGGGCGGCTCGGCATCGAGCCCCCGCTGGAGCCCCGATGGGAAGTACCTGGGGTTCCTCGCGTCCCGCGGAGAGGACGCCGAAACGCAGGTCTGGGTGCTGAACCGGCTGGGCGGAGAGGCCGAACAGCTGACGTCGGTCAAGCAGGGTGTGGGGAGCTTCGTTTGGTCTCCCGATGGCGGGCGGTTGGCCCTCGAGGTCGACGACCTGACCCCGGACCAGGCGGGCGACACGACCTGGATCGGCGCCAAGGCCAAGACGCAGCGCCCCTACGTGATCGATCGCCTCCAGTTCAAACGCGACGGCACCGGCTACCTCGATCACCGGCGCACGCACATCTACGTCTTCGACGTGAGCACAAAGGCCCCGGGGGGGGCCCGACAGATCACCTCGGGCGATTGGGACGACGAGGGGCCCGCGTGGTCCCCCGACGGCCGGTCGATCGCGTTCACCAGCAATCGCGACAGCGTGGACGGCAACGACAACTCGGACGTCTGGGTCGTGGCGAGCGACGACACTGCCAAGGGCGCGACGACGCGTCGGCTCACCGCCGAACCCGGTCCCGACGGAGACCCGGCGTGGAGTCCCGACGGCAAGTGGATCCTCTACGATCGGCAGCCGCTGGGTGAGCCGATCGCGATGATCTACGATCCGGGCCAGCTCGCCGTGATCGGCGCTGAGGGTGGGCGGCCGCGCGCGCTGACCGCCGCGCTCGATCGCAACATCCGCGCCGAGCGCTGGGCGCCCGATGGGAAGAGCATCTATGGCATTCTCGAGGACGAAGGCGACAACTACCTGGTGCGTGTGGATGGCACCACCGGCGCAGTCACACGCCTCTTGGGCGGTGGAAATGAGGCGCGAGAAGTGAACGCGTACAGCATTGGCGCCGACGGCACGATCGCGGCGCTGATCAGCGCGCCGCACCTCCCCAATGAGATCTTCGTGGTCGAGACGGTGGGGCCCAAGCAGTTGACCCGCACCAATCAGGCGTTGCTCGACTCGCTGCGCCTCGCCGACGTGCGCGAGCTGCACTTCAAGAGCCGTGACGGGACCGCCGTCGAGGCGTTCCTGTACACGCCGGCCGACTACCAGGCGGGCAAGCGCTACCCCACCCTGTTGCGCATTCACGGCGGCCCCGTCTCACAGTTCGACCGCTCGTTCAATACGGAGGCCCAGATCTTCGCGGCCCGGGGCTACGCGGTCGTGTTGACGAACCCCCGCGGCTCGTCGGGATACGGCGCCAAGTTCTCGCGCGCGATCTTCGCGGACTGGGGCAACAAGGATTTCGACGACGTGATGGCGGCAGTGGACGAAGCGGTCCGCGTCGGTGTCGCGGACCCGGAGCGCCTCGGCGTCGGGGGATGGTCGTACGGCGGGATTCTCACCAACTACGTCATCACGAAGAGCACGCGCTTCAAGGCAGCGATCAGCGGCGCGAGCGAGGCACTCTACACGTCCAACTACGGGCACGACCACTACCAGAATCTCTGGGAGATGGAGCTGGGCCTGCCGTGGACGCACCAGCGCGCCTGGGATCGCATCTCGCCGTTCTGGTCCGTCGCGAAGATCACGACGCCCACGCTGTGGATGGGCGGCTCCAGCGACTGGAACGTGCCGGTCATGAACTCGGAGCAGATGTACCAGGCGATGCGCCGCCTGGGCAGGACGACCCAGCTCGTCGTCTACCCAGGCCAGTCGCACGGCATCGGCAAACCGACGTACCAGAAGGACCGCTGGCAGCGCTACCTGGAGTGGTACGGCCGCTTCCTCAAGCCCTAGGGATCGAGCTTAGTTGCCGACGCCTACGTGCTCAGTCTGATCGAGAAAGGCGATCAGGGCGGCGATCTCGGCAGGCTTCAGGTTCAGGTTCGGCATCTGGTTGGCGCTACCGATCATCGACGGATCGGCGAGGAAGCGCTGCAGGTACTCGGGGGCCAGGCGCCGGCCCGTCAGATCGGGTCCCACGGCTAAGACGCCGCTGCCCTTTACGTCGCCGTGCACGTGACAGGTGACGCACCCCTTCGCGACGAAGAGCCGACGGCCGCGGTCGGCCGCCGCGAGCGCTGCCGGCGCCTGCGCCGTCGGCTCGATCACTTGCATCGCCACGAGCGTCACCTTGCTGTTTCCAAATCCGCTGTGGATCGTGATCGTCCACTCCCCCGCCTGCGGCAGCACGAGACGCGCCGTGTACTGGCCTGCTTCCTTGCCCGGCACGGCAACCGCCGCGGCATTCGTGCCCGCGCCACGGGCTTCGACGCGCGGCTCGAGATTGCTCAGCTTGGTGACACCGTGCTGGCGCACCGTGAACGTCAGGTTCAGCGGCTGGCGCACGACGCCATAATCGGGCAGGTCCTCGACGGTGATTGCCGCCCAGCCGCCGTATGCGGCGATCAGTGGGACCGCGAGCAGGACCGGCAGGACGAGGCGGGACGTGCGGGTGTTTCGGCTAGCCATGAGTATCCCCTGGTGAAGGCTTCCTCTTAGACGCCGCCCACCCGGGGTGGGTTTAGTCACCACGGATAGCCCGTCCCGTCGCGAAATCGAACAGGGTCGCCCGCCGCAGCCGGTAATGCGCTCCCCAGTAGCCCCGCAGCGCCTGGACATACTGCAGAAGTGCCTGGTCTTTCTCGGCTTGGGCGATGTACAGGTTGTCGATCGTGATCCGGCCGATGACGTAGCGGTTATAGGCGACCTCGAACCGCTTGGCGGCAACGCTGTCCGATTTGGCGGCCAGGAGGAAGTTGCGGCGTGCCTGCGCCAGCTCGAGGGCGGCAAACCGGGCATCGTGCGCGACCTGGCCGAGCGTACCCTCCGACTGGCTAGCGACGCGGTCGCGGTCGGCCTCGGCCGCGTGCACCCCCTCTGAATGTGCGCCCCATTGCCAGATCGGGACCTGCACCGATACGGTGAAGCGGCGCGCTTCGAGCAGGTTCTGGTACGCCAGGTTCGCCTCCGGTCCCGTGGCGTTGAACCCATAGCTCGCCTGCACAGTCGCACCGGCACCGGTGCGGAAGCGCGCCTCGGCGATGCCGCGCCGAGCCTGGACTTCGTCCAACGCCACGGCACTCACCGCGGCGCGGTTCTTGGTGGCTTCGGCCACGGCCCGCGCCGTATCGGCTTCGAATTCGGGGACGTCCCCCGTCACCGTGACGTCCACGGGCGTCCCGGGGGGCAAGTCGAGCACCAGGCGCAATGCATCGGTCGCCCGCTCGTGTTCGAGGCGCGCCGACTCGAGAGCGGAGCGGGAGCGGAGCAGCGCCAGCTCGCTCTGGAGCAGGTCGTTTTCGCCGATCTTGCCGACCTCGAAGCGGCCGGTATTCAACCGGTACAGCGTGTCGTTCACGGCGGCATTCGTGACGGCGTTCGCGAGTCCGACACGGGCGGCGTACAGATCGTAGAACGCGTTCGTGGTCTGGACCGACACGTCTTCCATCGCCTCGAGATAGGTGCGCTCGTCCAGCTCGGCGCGCGCCGCGTCTTCACGCCCGATCCATGCCGCGGTGTTCGGTCGGAACACATCCTGACGCAGCCCTACCGACACCGGCGTCGAGGACCACAACCGGAACGTGTCGAGCCCGCTGACACTGACTCGCGCGAGCGACGACGAGACGAACAGGTCCCCACCGGTGATGGGAATCTTCTGGGACAGAATCAGGGAGAGCGTGGCGTCGGTCTGTTGTTGCGGCAGGAACTTCGTGCTGCCGTCATTCTGCAGCACGGGGATGATCGACTTGTTGTAGGACGGGACCGTCCCGCCGAGCGATAGCTGCGGCAAGAGGCTCGAGTGGTAGGCGCGGTGGCGGTAACGCGCCGCCTCGCGGGTCGCTCGCGCGGCGCGGGCCGCGTGGCCGCGCTGCTGCGCCAGCGCGATCGCTTCGGGGAGCGTGATCGCGTGGGACGTCGAGTCTTGGGCCAGGGACGTCGAGAGTGGCGCGCACACGCCGAGCACGAGGGACAGCAACAGCCGGCCACGCATAGTCATAGGATCACTCGTAACGGAGGCAGACGACGGGGTCCTGGCGCGCGGCGCGGTAGGCGGGCACGATCCCGAAGGCAAGTCCCACCGTGAAGGAGACGCCGAAGGCGACGATCACCGACAGCAGCGACACGATCGTGGTGATGCCGGCGAACTTTTCGATGCCCATCGAGAGTCCCGCGCCGACCAGAATGCCGGCGACGCCGCCGGCGACGCTGATCAACACCGCCTCGCTCAGGAACTGAAACAGGATGTCTTTCTGGGTCGCGCCCATGGCGCGCCGCACGCCGATCTCGCGAATGCGCTCGAGCACGGACGCGAGCATGATGTTCATGATCCCGATGCCGCCGACGACAAGGGAGATCGACGCGATCGCGCCGAGCACGACGTTGAAGATCGTCTTGGTGCGCTGCTCCTGGCGCAACAGCATCTCGGGGACGTTGATCTCGAAATCGATGACCGTGTTGTGCCGACGCGTGAGCATGCGCTGCAGCACGTCCGCCACGGACGACACGTAGCGCGACTCGGTCACCCGCACGATGATGCGGTCGAGCTGATTGCGGTTGGTGCGCTCCTGCCGTTGCTCCTCGGACTCCTGCTGCTGATCGCTGGTGGTGACCGTCACCGCGCGCGCCGCTTGCTCGATGTCCTGCTGCGTGAGTTG
>DATHDT010000328.1:0-2538 GCA_035318905.1 Gemmatimonadales bacterium
CATGCTTCTGGCCCAGAGCCCCAGGCCCGGGTCGGCCTTGGCGGGCCGCTGGAATTCCACCAGCAGCGTCGGATCCTCATCCCTTGAGAGCAGCCGGAAGAGAAACCGGTCGGCGAAACGGAACGGGCGCATGTCCCCCAACCACCCAAGCTCGAGGAGACGCCGATACTGATAGATCGTCCCGGTCTCCTTCCACCCCATGGCGCTGATGGGACCGGGCGCGAGGAGGTTCCCGCCCCACAAGCCGGTCTCCTTCTGCTTCCGAGCGATCGCGAGCGCGTCCTTGTACATGAGGATATCGGCCCGCAGTTGCATGACCCGCTCGGGGTCGCGTGACGACTCCGGTGCCACTTCGGTGAGGGCCCTGAACTGCAGGGGGAGACTGGCGGCCTCGAACAGCCACGAGAGCGGTAATCTGTGGGAGGACGGAATTTCCAATGGCGCTCCGAGGGTGGGAGGTCAGAACCTAAAAACGGGCGCAAACTTACCCGCGCCCCGTGCGATAGGCAATCGCCCCGCGCCTGCGCACGTGTAACCTATTGTAAAAAGGTTGTTTACGCAGTCACTCCTTACGTGCAGATCTTTGCACTCTCAAGGGCAGACCACGCGATGAATCGTTCCGGGATAACGGGGCAGCGCTTCGCTCGTCAGCACGACGCTCGAGTCGTCGAGGAAGTCGATTGCTTCGCCGGCTCCACGCTCCCCTGAACCAACGATCTCGCAGGCCCGGTCGCGCGCCGGCGTCAGCCGGCCGCCGACGCCCGGGTGGAAGAAGAAGATCTCTGCGTACGTGCGGATCGCCACGAGGCGACCGTCGGTTTGAATGGCGGCGCCAGTGATCCAGCGACCGGCGCCGGGATCGGGACGGATATCGAGGACCTGGAGCCGGTCGGCTTGCACAATGTTGTCGGACCGCGAGCTCCACGCCGTGCGCGCCACGCGATACACCGCGATGCTCCCGGATCGTCCCTTGCTCACGAGGTAGAGCGCGCCGTCCCGCGGCGATACATAGATCGCCTCAACGTCGTGTGAGCCGTCCGGATACTTGAGTCGCAGGACCGCCGGAGCGGCGGTCGTGCGCAATGTGTCGCCGGGTCCCGTCGGTGGGTCGGGCTCGGCGACGGCGTACACGGTGACGTACGGACGTGCTTCGAGATTATCCCCGGTGTCACCGAGATAGACGCACGTGCCGGCGCGTGTGGGACACGGGCCGAGCGCGATGTCTTCCCAGTCAATCGCGCCCGCGCCCGGCACGAGCAGAAACCCGAGATCGCGGCCGCGCAGGTCCGTCGCGTAAAGGTACGGGCCGTCGCCCGAGTCATTATGGGTCCAGAGAATCCCCGGATGCGCGCGGCTGACCGCGACACCTGAGCTCTCGACGACCCGCCGGCTCGCGAACCGCCCTGTCTGCACGGCGGTCGCGGCTTGGAGAACGAGGAGTGCAGAAAAGAACATGGCCAGAACAGAATCCGCTTGCTCGCTCTCGGGCAAGGGGTGATACTTCGCAAATGCTCGATGCGCTGCGGGCACGTCCCGTCGAGAAACTGCCCTCACGGGTTGGGTTGAAGGGACGCATCCTCTTCCTGTGCGAGGATGCCGCGCTGGTCAGGGACCAGCTCGCGGGCCAGGACCTCGCGTGGAAGCCCGCGATCAAACTGCGCGACGACATCTCCACCGACGAAATCACCCCCGCCTACATCTGTTACTACTACGATGAGACCCTGGGTGAATTTCCCTACCTCGGTCTCAAGTGCGGGCAGGAATTCCCCATCACGCGCGGCTCCGTCAAACGCGGCGAGTTCGTCGTTTCCGTGAGCGGCAAGCGGCGCGGCAAAGGATCTTCCCGCGAACAATCGCCCTACGCGGAGATGTGCGCCGGCGTGAAGCTCGTCGTCGCAGAGAACATCGAGCGCATTTACCGGGAGAACTGCCAGAACCTCGGAATCTTCACGACGACCGATTTCGGGATTCTGGAGAAGATCCGGCGTGGCGAGGAGATTCCCCTCTCGACGTTCACGGACGGTGAGGGCGAGATCACCCGCGGCATCGTCGAGTACGGCGGGCTCTTCAACTACAACGTCGCGCGCCTGCAAGGCAGAGTGGTGCTCACGCCGCCGCGCACCGCCAAACGCCCGATGACCCTGGGCGAGAAGATCCTCGCGCGTCGCTGGGTCGTCGATGCTTCCCAGGGTAAGATCGGCGTCCCCGCCGTGAAGCCCGGGGACGAAGGATTCGTCCTCACCGACATCCGCTTCAGCCACGAGTACGTGACGCCGATGGCGGCGATCTTCTTCGAACAACTGGTCGGCAAGGACGCCAAGGTCAACGACCCGGGCTCGATCCTCATGTTCCGGGACCACCTGACGTTCCTCCCCGAAGCGATGACGCCCGAACGCATCAAGGAGGGCCTCCTCGACGTCGCGCTGCAGCTAGAGAAAAAGCAGCGCGCCTTCGCCGAGGCGCAAGGGATCAAACTCTACGGTGAGCTGCGCCTCGGCCACCACGGTTCCGAGGCGATTTGTCATTCCAAGATCCTCG
>DATHDT010000329.1:0-3398 GCA_035318905.1 Gemmatimonadales bacterium
CACAATCTGTGAGAGCCTCGGGGCGGACGCCAGCCCCAAGGCGCTAACTCATTGTCAAAGCTCCGCGTAGCCCGACTGCCTGGACTCCCACGCGACGCGCAACGCGATCCCCACGCCCACCGAGCACGCCAACAGGAACGAGCCGCCGTATGAGAAGAACGGCAGCGGGATCCCAGTGATCGGCATCAGGTTGATCGTCATACCGACGTTCTCGATGATGTGCGTGAACAACATCCCCGCGATCCCGAAGACGCACAGGCTCGAAAACGGGTCGGTCGCCTTGCGGGCGATGCGCAGCAGCACGAACACCAGCCCGGCAAAGAGCGCCAGCGCCACGACCACGCCCACGAATCCCAGCTCCTCGCCGACCACCGAGAAGATGAAATCCGTATGCTGGGCGGGCAGGAAGGCGAGTCGCTTCTGGGTGCCAAGCGTGAAGCCTTTCCCGAAGAGACCACCTGAGCCCACCGCGACCTTCGACTGAATCACGTGCCACCCGGTGGCGCGCGGATCCACTTCAGGATTCAGGAACGCGAGGAGCCGGTTTTGTTGGTAGGGGGCCAGCCGGTTCCAGAACGGCAGCGCGAACACGCCCATGGCGACGTTCGCCGCGACCACGGCGAGTCCTTCCCACACATAGGGCCGCCACCAGAGCAGCAGGCCGCACAACACCGCGATCCATACGCCCCAGGCCACCGTCGAGAACGCGAGCGCCAATCCGATCGCCGGCGAGGCGAGGAGCACCATGAGGGACGGCTTCGTCCCCGCCCAGAGCAGCATGCAAAACAGGATGGCGATGAAAACGATCGCGCTTCCGAGGTCGGGCTGCAGCACCACGAGAAAACACGGCACGCCGGCGATCACGCAGGGCGGAATGAGGTCCCGCAGCGTGGCCGGGGGTTCCCGCAGGCCGGCGAGCCAGCGCGCCAGCATCAGGATGACGGCGAGCTTGGCGAGCTCCGCGGGCTGGCCGAGCCGCAGGCTGCCGAGGGCGATCCACGACTTGGACCCCGCGGCCGTTCCCGCCCCCGTCCCGAAGAACAGCGTCAAGGCGAGCAAGAAGACGGCGATGCCGTACACGAACGGCGTCGCCCATTCGAGCATCCGTGGCGACGTGCGGAACATCAGGAACCCCGCCACGGCCCCGAGCGCCAGCCAGATGAGTTGGCGATGCCAGATCGTCGCCACGAAAGTCGGCACTTCGGTCTGGCCGGCGGAATAGAGCGTCGCCAACCCGAACGCCGCGAGCGCCAGTACGGCGCCGAGCAGCGGCTTATCGAGCTGGCGGAGGCGTGTGAACACGCAGGGTATCGACGAGCGTATCGGCCGGCGGGAGAATCGGCCGCAGGGAGTCGGGCCGGGTCGAGTCGGGGCGCGGCAACACGGGCAACTGGAACGGGATTGGCGCCGAGTCGGTCGGCACCGTGACCCGCAGCCTGGTGGCGGCGGTCTCCTCGAGACCCAGATAGTGCGCGATCGCGCGGCTGACGATCGGGATCGCCGCGGTGCCGTGCTGGGCAAACTCGATGATCGCGCCCACCACGATCTCCGGCTTCTCGGCGGGGGCGAAGCCGATGAACCAGCCGTGGGAGGCGCCGTGCGGGTTCTGCGCCGTGCCCGTTTTCCCGGCGATCTGGAGGCCCGCGAGTCGCCCACTGCGCGCCGTGCCCTCCTCGACCACGGCGATCATCGCCAGGCGCAGCCCACCGAGCTGCTCGGGTGTGAGGTCGAGCGACAGCTGCGTGCCGGTGCGCGTGGGCCGCACGACGTATGGAATGCGCACGCGCCCGTCGCTCGCCAACATCTGGAAGAGCCGGACCATGTTCGCCAGCGTCTGCGCGTTCTCCCCCTGTCCGATCGCGAGGTTCAGCGCCACCGCCGACGTCCACCGCCGCGGTCCGTAGAGCCGATCGTAATACTCCGGCCCCGTCGGAAACTCGGACGGGATCTCGCTGGGCAGGTCGATCCCCGTGCGGCCGCGGAAGCCCCACTCGTTGCCGTCTTCGACGAGCGACGTCACGCCGAGCTTGATCCCGAGCTGGTAGAAGTAGACGTCGCAGCTCTGGGCGATCGCCTCGGTGAGCGTCAGATCGCCGTGCCCCGATGCTTGCCAGCACCGGAAGAAGCGGTTCCCGTATTGCAACCCGCCCCGGCACGGGATCGGCATTCGCGTCCGGAACGTCACGAGGCCGCGCTTCAACGCCATGGCGGCGACGGCGAGCTTCCAGGTCGAGCCCGGCGGATAGCGCGCCTGCGTCGCGCGGTCGAGGAGCGGCAGCGCGGGATTGTCGTTGACCGAACGCCAGTATTCGGGCGAGACGCCGCCAACGAACGCGTTGGGATCGAACCCGGGCGCGCTGTAGAGCGCGAGCACTTCCCCGGTATTCGGATTCAAGGCCAGCACGGCGCCGCGCTGGCCCTTGGGGAAGTTCTGCGCGATGTAGCGTTGCAGATCGAGGTCGATCGTCGTGTGCAGCTCGGTACCGGGAACCGGCTCGAGGGTCTGCACGGCTTCCGCTTCGCGCACGAGGTGGCCCAGCGCGCTCACCTCCACGAATCGCACGCCGTCCGCGCCGCGCAGCGAGTCGTCATACTCGCGCTCGAGTCCGTCCTTCCCGATCTGGCCTCCCAGTCGGACGCCCGAGAACCGGGGCGTCGCGCGCTCGCCCTCCGTGACTTCGCCGACGTAGCCCACGAGGTGCGCGCTCACCGTCGTATCGGGATAGTGGCGCTTCGGCTCCGTCTGGATGAGCAACCCGGGAATCTCGAGACGATGCTCCTCCAGCGTCGAGACGACCGCGAACGGCACGTCGGCGATGACGAGCGCGGGCTGGTACGGGGCCTTGGCGGCCCGTTGCAGCGTGCGTTGGATGTCCGCGCTGTCGAGGTGCGCGATCGAGGAGATGCGTGCCAGCGTCGCGCGCAGGTTCGCGGGAGGCCCCGGCAAGAGCGACACCGTGTACCCCGGGACATTCTCCGCGAGGACCTTGCCGTTGCGGTCGAAAATGACGCCGCGCGGCGCCGGGAGCGGAATCTGGCGCAGCCGGTTCGACTGCGCCTGCAGCTGATACTTGCCGTGCCCCAGGATCTGCGTGCGGAAGAACGCGAACACCAGGATCCCGAGCACCACCCACACGAACGCCCGCACCGCCCGCAGGCGCCGGTCGAGCAGGTGCGGATGGAGCGTGCTCACGCGTCCGCCCGCCGCACCCTGACCCAGCGGCCGAACATCCACAGCGCGATGATCCCCACCGCGGCGGTCGTGGCGCTCTGGATCGGCGACCACACCAGGAGCTCCCATCCCAACTGCGCGCCGCCCAGACGCCCCGAGGCGAGCAGCACGATGAGGTTCCGCAACCACGTCCCCGCGAAGAAGAGGCAGCCGTTGACCAGGACGT
>DATHDT010000330.1:0-4459 GCA_035318905.1 Gemmatimonadales bacterium
AGCAGGAGCACGTTGTTCGTGCCGCTCACGGGCAACGTGCTCCTGCTCTACGGGATCGCCCTCGTGTTCATCGTCGCGAGTCTGGCGCTGGGGCTCTTCGTCTCGACCCTGGTTCGCACGCAGCAGCAGGCGATGCAGGCGAGCTTCTTCTTCGTCTTGCCCAACATCCTGCTCTCCGGGTTCATGTTCCCCCGCCAGGCCATGCCGGTCCTCTTCCAATGGCTCGGCGCGCTTCTGCCTCTCACGCATTTCCTCAAGGTGCTGCGCGGGATTCTGCTGAAAGGCGTCGGCGCAACGGAGCTGTGGCAGGAGATGCTGATACTGGCGTTCTTCGCGGTAGGGCTGATCGGGCTCGCGGTGCGGCGCTTCCAGAAGACGCTCGACTAGCCGCTCAATCCCGCGATCGCAATCCGTTCCGGCGCGCCCTTGGCGTGCTGCAGCGCGCTCTCCACGAGCGTGAACAGATCCTCCGGCCGCAACGCTTCGCTGTGCGGGTAGGCAACAACGCCGGCGGTAACCTCGGGCGCTTTCCCGGGTCCCAGGTCGGCGAACGTGTGGCGCCCGAACACGTGGCGCAGCCGCTCGACAAAGCGCCGCCCGCCGGTGCCGTCGGTCTCCGGCAGAATGCAGGCAAACTCGTCGCCGCCGTAGCGCGCCACGAAGTCGGGAGCGCGAATCTCGCGCTGCAGAATCGCCCCCACCTCGCCGAGCACGCGGTCCCCCGCCGGCTGCCCCAGGCGGTCGTTGATCTCGCGCAGGTGATCGATGTCCACCAGGACGAGCGAGAAACGCAGTGAATAGCGCCGCGCGCGCTCGAACTCGTCGCGCAAGCGCCGGTCGAGCGCATCGAGCGATGCGCAGCCGGTCATCTCGTCGGTCGCGCCGGCGCTGATCTGGCGACGGTAGATCGCCGAGCGACGCTCCTCGTTCTCGAGCACGCGGGCGGCGGCCTGCGCGATGGTGTTGGCGAAGGCGACATCCTCGGACCGCAGCTGCGGATCGCCCTTGTCGGTGCGAAGGAAGAAGACGCCCGCGGCGCGCCCCTGCACGAACACCGGGAGCGCCACGGCCGACTGGACGTTCACCTCGATCTGCTGCTGCGACCAACGAGTGCGGACCGACGCGAACAGCGGATGTTCGTGGACGTCGTTGATGATCACGGGCCGCTCGGTGCGAATCGCTTCCTGAATCTCCGGATAGCGGTCGAGCTCGACCCGCAGGTCGCGGATCGCCGGATTCTCGTACACGGCGACCACGCGCCCCTTCTCGTCCCCGGGCGCGGTGAGTACGAAGGAGCAGTGCGACAGTCCGAACGCCTGCCCGACGCGCCGCACCAGCGTGTGGAAGATCTCGGCGGCGTGGAGCGCGGCGGAGACTTCCTGGAAGATGTCGTACAGCAGGTCCCGGGCGCGTAGCGCTTCCTGAGCCTCGCGCAGCTCCACCTGGATGCGCAGTCGAGCATCGAGGCGGGCGTGCAGCTCCGGCAGGTGCACGGGCGCGAGCAGCACGTCGCGAGCTCCCGCGAGCAGCGCTTCGGTCACGGCCTCGGCGCCGCCCTCGTTCAGGAGCACGAACACCGGCGCCCCTCCGAACGCGGGGCGGGTGACGAGGGAGCGGACCCGGTCGGCCAAGCCGGCCGCACCTGGGTCTGCCGTATAAAGGAGGAGATCTGGGGGACGCGCGACGCTGGCGGATTCGGAGGCTTCCGTGACCTGGAACCCCCCACGCACCAGCAGCCGCTCCAACCCCTCGGGTCGGGCGGCCGCACTACCGATCAACAGGATTTGATGCGACACGGCGTCCGGCAAACCCTCTCTCTAGGCGCGCGATGTGCGTGGCCAAGGTATAGTTCAGCCGATGCCAGGGCAAGCACGCGGCCCCGCGCCCCAGACGCGACGCCCGCGCTGTCGCATGATCGTGAACCAGGTTGCGAATCGCGGCCTGCGTGACCCTCGCGTGCTCGCCGCCATGGCGTGGACGCCGCGCGAGTGGTTCCTGCCGCCGCATCTCGCCCGCAGCGCGTACGATGACGGACCGCTCCCCATCGGCAACGGCCAGACGATCTCCCAGCCATACATCGTGGCCCTGATGACCGCGTCGCTCGCGCCGGGGCGGAAGGCCCGCATCCTCGAGATCGGCACCGGCTCGGGGTACCAGGCGGCAATCCTCTCCCATCTCGCCGCCCGCGTGTTCACGATCGAGCGGCTCCCCGATCTGCTCGTGGAAGCCGAGGAGCGGTTCCGGCGCCTCGGCCTTACCAACATCGAGACGCGGTTGGGAGACGGCGCCGCAGGGTGGGTCGAGGAACCGCCTTTCGAACCTTTCGATGGCATCCTCGTGACGGCCGCGGCGCCGCGCGTGCCCGAACCGCTCCTGTCACAGCTGGCGCCTGGCGGACGGCTCGTCATCCCGATCGGTGACCTCGCGTCGCAAGAGCTGGTCGTATTGCAACGCACGCCGCACGGTATCGAGGAACGCAGCGCGGGGAGCGTGCGATTTGTCCCGCTCATTTCGCGACTCGCGTTCGCGGAGGAGCACCGGTGACGCTGCTCGGCGCCCACGTTTCCACGGAGGGCGGCGTCGCCGAGGGCCCCGCGCGCGGGGGCGCGATCGGCGCGACCGCGATCCAGTTGTTCACGAAGACGCCGAACCAGTGGCGCGAGCCCGTGCTCGACGGGGCCGTGGCGGATCGATTCCGGGCCGAGGTGGCGCGACACGACATCGGGATGGTGGTGGCGCACGACAGCTACCTGATCAACCTCGCTTCTCCCGACGCCGCGTTACGTGCCAAGAGCATCCGGTCCTTCGTCGCCGAATTGACGCGGTGCCGCACGCTGGGGATCCGGTGGGTGGTGTCCCACCCGGGCAACTACATGGACGACCGAGAGGCCGGGCTGGCGCGTAACGCGCAGGGGTACGCGGAGTGCCTGACCGCGGTCCCCGGCGAGGTGGGAGTCCTGATCGAAGGGACGGCGGGTGCCGGGACCGCGTTGGGCTCGACGTTCGAGGAGCTGCGGGCACTGCGCGATGCCATGCCGCCCGCGGCCCAGGCCCGTGTGGGGTTTTGTCTGGACACGGCACACCTGCATGCGGCGGGGTATGACGTGGCCCACGAGACCGACGGAGTGTGGCAGGCGTTCGACCGGGTCGTCGGTCTCGACCTCCTCAAGTGCTTGCACCTCAACGACTCCAAGGCCGCCGCCGGGTCGCACCTGGACCGGCACGAATGGATCGCCGAGGGAACGATCGGGGCGGAGGCGTTCCGGCGCATCATGCGCGACGCACGGCTCGCGAACGTGATTAAGATTATCGAGACGCCGAAGCGGGATGATCCCGTCAAGCACGACCGCCGGATGCTGCGCCGCCTGCGCGCCTACGCGCGGGCCAGCGCCCGCCCGGCGGGAACCGTATGAAAGGGATGATGCGTCCACTGCAGCGCGGGGCCCTCTTAGTCCTCCTGGCGATTCAAGTGCTGGGGGGCGGAGCCGTGACGCTGGCGCACGCGCGCGACCTGGTCACCGCTCCCGCGTCCGTCGAAGCCCAACACGACGCCCGCTGTCCCGTTCTCCACGACGCCTTGCGCTGCGCGCTGTGCCACTACGCGAGCGCTCAGGTCGTCGTGCAACGGGCAGTCGTCATGCTGCCGGCGCGCCCCACCCGCGCGCAGGTGCCCGCGACTCGGCGGATCGTCGCCGTTGCCAGCATCTTCCACCCCACTGGTCCCGCCCGCGCACCACCCGCACTGCTGTCCTAATTCGCGTAGGACGCGCGCTCCGCACATCGCGGAGCGCCCAGGCTCCGACGTACGGACAGGAGATGATCCCGACATGAATCGCATATTCTACGCTGGCGTAGTCGCCGCGGCGTGCATCGCCGCGCCCGTGGCGGCGCAACAGCAGCCAACTCAGCGGCAGGTGGACTCGCTCGCCGCGCAGCTGCGCGCGTTGCGCGCTCGCCTCGACTCGATTGTCACGAGCCTGGGGCGAGGGCAACGCGAGGCCCCTGCCCCGCCGGCCGGCGCGCCGACCGACGACCTCGCCGCTCTCCGTGCCGCCATGTCCGCCGCCCGAGGCGACTCATCGCAGCGCACGGACACCACACCGACGCAGTTCGTGAGCCGCGAGCGTAACCAGGCGCAGCTGAACCCCGAGATCGGCGTGACGGGCGACGTGCGCGCTTACGGCACGACGCGGGGTGTGCAGCGCGACAACTTCGTGCCGCGGGAGTTCGAAATCGGATTTCAGTCGGCCCTCGACCCCTACTCACACACGAAGATCTTCGTCAGCATCGAGGACGGCGTGGCGAGCCTCGAGGAGGGATACGCGTACTGGACCGGATTGCCGGGCCACATCCGACTCGATCTCGGACGCTTCCGCCAACAGTTCGGCGAGCTGAACCGCTGGCATCTGCACGCCGTGCCCGAGACGGAGTATCCGCTCGCCGTGACCAGCTTCCTCGG
>DATHDT010000331.1:0-4407 GCA_035318905.1 Gemmatimonadales bacterium
ACTACCGCACGGGGTTCGTGTGGACCGTGATGAAGCGGAATCCCCACATCGTGCAGGGACTCAAGAAGGCGGGGTTTACGGGAGGCTGGCTCGACGCGACGCGGTGACGTCCTTCAGGACGCCATCGCGCCGAGCCCGGGCTTCAGCCCGGGTTTAAACAGGACCTCACCGCGGGCCCCCCGCATCGCTCACCGCCGGCCGCGTGCCCTTCAGCAGTTTCCGCTCCAAAAACTCCGCCGCCGCTGAGTCGACCGTCATCACGTGCGCGTAGCGCAGGAAATGGTGCGTGTCGTCCGGAATCACGAGGGTCTCGAACGGCACTTTTTGCTGCGTCAGACGTTGCACGAGGTCGCTGCTCTGGTTGAACCGGACGTTGCGGTCGTCGTCACCGTGGATCAGGAGCACCGGCGAACGCCACGTCGCGACGTCGGCGACGGGCGACGACTTGAACGCGATCTCGAGCGCGCGCGTCAGATCGGGCGCCTCCTCGTAGCGGTCGCGGTTCAGCATGCCGCGCGCCCGCTCGGTCGTCCAGTCGTGCACTCCATGAACGTCCACACCCGCCGCGAAGACATCGGAGTTCCGCGCCAGGGCCAACGCCGACAGGTACCCGCCGTACGAGCCGCCGTAGATCCCGATCCGCGCGGCGTCCACGCCCGGCAGTGAGCGCAGGTACTGCGCGGCCGCTTGTACGTCTCGATACTCCGACGCCCCGCGCGCCCCACCGTCCGGGGGCGCGTGGAACTCGTACCCGTAGCCGATCCCCAGGCGGTAGTTGACCGAGAGCACGATGAATCCGCGGCTCGCCAGATACTGGTTCGTCGCGTAGGCGTTCGAGTAGTAATCCGAGTAGTGCCAACCGAGCAGCATCTGGCGCGGTGGACCACCGTGCACGAAGATCACCGCCGCTTTTTTCCCCGCACCTCCAGCGCGCTCGAACAGCTGCCCCCACACCGTGACCCCGTCCGCGGCCTTGAAGCTGACCGCGCGCGGCGTCACGAGCTGGGTCGCCGGGAAGTCGGCGGGGATGAGATCCTTGCCGAGTTGTCTCGCCCCCCCCTGGCCCCCGCCCGCAAAAGGCCGCACCGTCGGCAGGGGCGGTTGTTGCGCGGTCGCGGCGAGGTACGCGAGCGTCTGTCCGTCCCCCGTGACGACCGGCGCCCATTCGTTCCCCGCGCCCGGCGTGACGACTTCGGCGGCCGCGCGATCCACCGGCACGCGCACCACATGCCGCCGGTGGAGGTCGAGCGGGTCACGCCCGGCGTTCCCGGCGAACACCAGCCACCGGCCATCGGGCGAGAGCTGGATATGCTCCGCCATGTAGTCGCCGCGCGTCAGGAGCAGCGCGTCGCCGCCTTGCTCCGGAATCGAGTACAGATGCGGCCAGCCGTCCTGATACGACAGGAACACGATGCGTCCCGCCGCCCAGTGCAGGTTCGTCCCGCCGTCGGTGGAGGGCGGAGAGCCGCGTAACGTTTCTGGAGCCTTCCACAGCTGGCGCCCCCCACGCCCGGTCCCCGCGTCCGCGGTCCAGATCGCCCACGGGACGGGGCGGCGCACGAGGATCGAATCGGGAGCGCCGCCCGCGGCGGGACCGCGCACGAAGGCGATCGCCTTGCCGTCGGGCGACCAGCGGGGGGAACGATCGCGCGCGAACGTCGGGTCGAGCCACAGGATCGGCGTTGAGTCGTTCGTGTAGATGCCCACGAACGCGTGGTCGCCGCGGTTGCACACGAACGCCACACGCGAGCCGTCGGGCGACCACTGCGGGTCGCCGTTGCTGCCCCGCACGGTGAACAACGCTTTCGCCGGCGCCGACCCGTCGACGGGCGCCGTCCAGATCTGGCCTCCTCGCGTGAAGGCAATGCGGTTTTCTCGCGGCGACATCACCGGCAGCTCGCCCTCGCCAATCGCCTTCGGCTCACTGCCCTCGAAGGCCACGCTCCAGATCTGCACCTTGGGAGGCTCGGGACTCGACGTGACGTTCACCGGCTCGTCGTCATCCCAGTTGGCGCCGTGATCGCCGCCGCGGACGTAGGTCACGAACCGGCCATCCGGCGACAGCGCCACACTGGACAGCTCCTGCCCGTCGTCCAGCTGATAGTTCGTCAGGCGTCGCGGGGTGAAGTCCGGCCCTTCGGCGACGTAGATGTTGCGCCGGCCTTGCTCGTTCACCGCCCACGCGATGCGGCTTCCGGTGGCCGCGGCCGTCAGCTCGGTGGGGAACGGATAGGAGCGGACCTGGCCCACGGTGAACCCCCCCGCCGTGCGCTGAGCGGGGAGGGGTTGCGCGAGTACGAACGCGACTGCGAGCACGGTGAGTTGGCGGCGCATGACTTGGCATCCTGCGAATCGAAGGGATATTAAATGTACATGTCCACTCCGATGCTTGAAGCCATCGCCGGTCTCCCCAACGCCTCTGAACCAATCCCCGGGTGGGTCACGGGCGGTCAGCCGAGTGCGGCGCACCTCAGCGCGCTGAAAGCCGCCGGCTGTCAGGTCATCGTCGATAACCGCGACCCGATGGAGCCGCGTCCTTTTGACGAGCCGGCGACGGTGCGGGCCGCGGGGATGGAATACATCAGCATGCCGATCGTGCACGGTGCTGTGACTGTGGCCACGATGCAACAGATGCACGAAGCGCTGAAGAAGTTGGAGGGGAAAAAGGCTCTGCTGCACTGCTCGAGCGGGAATCGAACGGCGGCTGGGCTACTTCCCTACCTGATACTCGACAAGAACATGGAAGAAGAAGCAGCCGTGGAAGTCGCCATGAAGATCGGGCTGAGAAGCGCTGAGCTGATGGAACTGGCCCTGGAATACGTCAGGAGTAGGTAGTTCCTCGGCGTCTCGGCGACTCGGCGTCTGCCTTATAGCTTACGCCTTGGGTTCCTCCCTCCCTCCTGCATATCTATGCCAGTACATCCTCATCTCACTGAATTTGCCGTCTTTGGTCTCACAAAAAATGGCCCCCCTCGCATCGACCTGTTCCCCGGTGCGACGTCGCCGGAACGTGCACCGAAACTCCGTGGCGAACCATGGCCCCGCGACGTAAATCTCACCTGAAGAAAAGCTGACCTCGGCCTGGTGGAGGGGGATGTCCTTCCAGTACATCCGTATGGCGGCGATGCCACGGTCGGGCTGGCTGAAGGGCGTCTCGAGGAAGACGGCGTCGTCGTTGAAGACCGAAGCCACGGTATCGACGTCGCCGCGCTCCCAGCCTTTGCCGAACGTATCGATCAGCGTACGAAATGCGTCGGACGTTTCAGTCATGGGCGCAAATATAGTCCAATCCGGGTATCAAGCTGCGAACGTACCTCTAGTACAACTCACTTCCGAGGGGTGCACAGATGCTGAAGCGAATGCTCGCCACGACGGCCCTGCTCGCCTTCTGTACGCTGCCCTTAGCAGCGCAGCAAGCGGCCGCCGCCGGCTCCCAAGCTGCAAGCGACATGACGATCACTGGCCAAGTCGTCGATGTGAACTGCTACACGACCATGGGCGCGTCAGGCGCCGGTCACAAAGCCTGCGCGACCGCGTGCGCCAAAGCCGGCGTCGCCCTCGCCATCCTCAGCTCCGATGGAACCCTCTACATGCCCGTCAGTGCCAAGCCCGGTGACCCGCAGAACTCGCGGCTCTCGCCGTTCGCCGAGGGCAAAGTGAAGGTGACCGGCACCCACCGCATGGCCAGCGGGATGCATACGATCGAGATCAAGACGATCGCCGCCGCCACCTGATGTCGCGTTCGTTGGGGGTAGTGGTCGCTGTCGCTCTCGTCGCGGCTTGCGGCCCTGCCCCCAACGAGCTCACCCTGCTGTTCGTGGGCCGCTCACCCACCGCCCACGTCTCGAACGTCACCTGGGCCCCCGACCCCGACCGCAGTCGCCTCGTCGCCTTCGACGACCGCCTCCGCATCGTCCACACCATCGCGGACCCCCGGCTCGCTACGCCGGTCGCTGTCGCGCCGCTCCCCGCCGGCCGCCTCATCGTCACGGAGCGCACCGGTGAAGCCGTGGTCGTCGACGCCCAAAGCGGCAAACCCGTGCGCGAGTGGGAGAGTCCCTTCCCGGCGTCCCTGTACGCGACGGCCGGCGATCATATCGTCGCGGCGCGCTCGCCCTACTTCGTGCAGCTCGTCGCCGAACAGGGAAGTGAGCCGCTGCTGTGGCGCCTCGACACCCTCGGCCACCCCACGCACGGCATCGGCACGATCCACGTGCCCGGTATTCCCTACCTCGCCCAGCTCGTCAACGCCGGCGCCGTCGCCCTCGATCCCGCCGACGAGGACGCGGTCTATTTCGCGCCCTACGTGCGCGACGAGATCCTGAAGCTCGATGCCACGGGAGCCACCGTGTGGCGCGCCCAGCGCGGACTCTTCCGCCAGGAGCCCGATCCCCGATTCATGCCGCC
>DATHDT010000332.1:0-3153 GCA_035318905.1 Gemmatimonadales bacterium
CAGCGCGGATACAACAACCTGGCAGACGAAATGGGCCGCATGGGCGGCGTCGCCAAGCGCATCAAGCTGCTGACGCAGGCATCCCGGATCGCCGAGCAACTCGGTGATATCCAATCGCGCCGCTTCTACCAGCCGCTGATCTGCGAAGAGTTGCTAGGCCAGGGGAACTGGGACGAGGCTCTCGACATCGCGGATGAATTCATCGCCGAGTGTGACGCAGGGTCTGGGCACAGACAGGAGGCTGTGGTTCGCAGCCTTCGCGCATGGATCCGTCTCGCGCGCGGTCAGGACGATCGCGCCCTTGCGGATTGGGAACGAGCCTTGGCGCTCGTCAGACGCCGGCCGGGGGGAACGCGCTTGGATACATCTACCGCACTCCTCGCATTCGGGGCGCGCATCTGTGCCGAACTCGGGCGCGTCGCCGAAGCGCAGGCGCTCGCGGATGAGGTCCTCTCGTTCGAGGCCGAAGCCGTGGCACGCGACGGCACCGAACTCGCATGGGTCGCCGCCCGAATCGGGCGAACCGCAGAGCTTCAGGCGAAGCTTGCCGAGGTACCACACGAAGGAGGCCACTGGCGACAACTCGCCGACCTCCTACTCGCCGGCGATGCGGCGATCGCTGCCGATCGCCTCGGCGAGATGACGTACTGGTTGAACGAAGCGGACGCGCGCCTCCTTGCCGCGAACCAGCTCGCCGAGCAGGGTCGTGATGAAGAGGCGAAGGAGCAGCTCGAGAAGGCGCTTCCCTTTTATCGCTCTATCGGCGCCACGCGTTTCCTCAGCGAAGCCGAGGCGCTCCTGCGGCCCCACAGTGAGCCTGGTACCGGACTTGGTACCGACCTGAGCGCACCTGAGCGCACGTGAAGCGGACTGAAGCGGTGCCGAAACGCCGCTCGAGTCCTCAGGCGTACATGTAGCCAGCGCTCTTGAAAACCGTTGGGCGTGCAAGCGCCTCGTGGGTTCGAATCCCACCCCCGCCGTCGAGCCCGAGAGCAGCACGTGGGCAACGCCGCACTCTCAGGGTGTCGTGATGGTCACGCTGCCGTTGGTGTTCGACGTCCCGCCCGGGAACGAGCCAGTCACCTTCTTGTCGGACGTCGGGATGAGCCCGCTGCCTCCACCTCCGGCGCTTCCCTGGCCGTCAGAGGGTGGGATGCCGGAGGTGCAGCCGCCTGCACCGCCGTACCAGCCGCCGCCTCCACCGCCGCTGGCGCCGTTCCCGTGACCGCCCTGACCGAACGAGCCAGAGGTTCCTGGGTTGGTGCCGCCCGGGAACAGGCAGTCGCCACCCGCTTGCTGAGTCCCGCCTCGACCGGCGCCGTCGCCCACACCCGTGCCGCCGCTCACTCCGCCGCCCGCTCCTCCCGTACCGGGCGCTTGCGTCGGCTCCCCGCCGGCGCCGCCTCCGCCGCCGCCCACGACCACGCGATCCACGAGCGTGCAGGTGAGCGAGGTGGCGCAAGGCCCCATACGCACGTCGGAGGCGCCACCTCCACCCGCGCCACCGAAGAACACGGTGGTCGGACGGTTCGAGCCGCTGTAGATCCCGCCGGCGTCGCCGCTACCGCCCCCGTTGGAGCCACCTGTGCCCGGAGTCACACCGGACGAGTTCCCGCCCCGTCCGCCGACGACGATCTGGATCGTCTCACCAGGGGTGACAGGGAACGTGGCCAGCGCCTGGCCGCCTCGGCCACCGAGCGCGATGATCGTTCCGGGGGAGGTGCTGTCGTCGACCGCACTGCCACCTTCGGCGCCGAAGACGTCGAACGTCACGAGCTTCACCTTGTCCGGCACGACCCATGCGTACGTGCCCGGCGTCGTGAACGTCGCGAGGGTCGTCGGCGGCTTTGGAGCACTCGCTGCGCCTCCCGCCAGGAGAGCCGCGAGCAGCGCGGCAGCTGCGATCGCGGGAACGAAGGTTGCTGCGGATCGGCGCAGGTGACGCCCCATGACTCATCCTCCAGTTCGTCGGAACGGTAGGAGGGAAGCCGCCGCTCTCCCTCGCGCGTCGATTCTCGTATAGACGGGCGTCGGGTTCAAGCGCCTCGTGGGTTCGAATCCCACCCCGCCGTCATGAGGCCGGGCCGACCTCCCTAAACGCCCCCCGGGGGAGAGGGGAAGCGGGGACGCCAAGACCGACCCGGCTCTCTCGCCTTCGTCGATCGGACCGATGATCCTCCCGAAGGGCTCGCGCCGGACGCCGACGCGGGCATGCGTAAGGACCCTGTAAGGGATCGTTTCCAGGAGTCGCGAGCCGGGCAAACCACTCCCGACACCCTCGGGGGAGGGGACGCCTGGTAGCGGTCTGGCCCGTCACCGGGATTCGGCTTCGACGCCGCCCCTTCCCCGAGAGCAGTGTCGACGCTCCCGAGCAGCGCAGCTTCGTGTATCGCTCTCACCCCTCGCGGCGGCTCGCCCGGACGACGACCAGCAGGGCGATGAGGAGCAGGGCGGAGCCGACCATCTCGAGCACCTCCTCGGTGACCATCATCCACGTGTAGCCCGCGGCCTGGCTGCCGTCGTCCTTCCACTGCAGGGCCTCCAGAACCTGAGACGCGACCCAGCACCCGGCCGAGGCCAGCACGAGCGTGACGCTGAGGCCGCGCCGCCGAAGCGCGACGACGAACAGCGACCACGCGACGATGGCAGCGATGAACGCCGGCGCGTAGAGGAGCTGCCAGTCGACGTCGAGTCGCCGCTCGAGCTTCTCGTGAATCTCGGCCGCCTCGTCGAGGCTCGCCAGAGCGAAGATGCCGCTGAGGACGACCGTGACGGGCCTCGAGACGACCGATCTCGGCAGCCGCACGACGAGCACCGCGCACGCGAGCAACAGAAGCGCCGAGAAGATCGCGGGAAAATTCCGCTCGCCGTCGAGATCGAACGGCGTGAGCCCCGACCCCGGGCGCCAGGCTTCGACCGCACCGAGCACGGCGAGCGCCGCGATCGCGAGGCCGAGGACGACCGCAACCCGACGTGGATCCAGCACCTTCGCCGCCAGCACACTCATCGGGTCAGAACCGCAGCCCTTCGCCCTTCGCCATGACCACGACCGTTCGCCAGAGGAGCGCAATGTCATTGCGAACCAGCTCCCAGGCACCCGCACGCCGACACAGCTCGAGATACGCGACGTCGAGCTGCGCGTATCCGGCGGAC
>DATHDT010000333.1:0-6790 GCA_035318905.1 Gemmatimonadales bacterium
GCTCGCGTCGCCAGGGACTGGAGCTTGGCCATGGCGCGCACGACTTCGCGCCGAGCATCGTCGAGGCGCGCCTGAAGCTCCTCGACCTGTGCCTCTTTTTCGAGCAGCCGCAGCTCGAGGCGCGACACGCGTTGCTCCAGCTGCGTATCGCGCACGGCGACCGGTTGGCGGGGCGGTTGGCGCGCGGGGATCGTGTCGCGCACGGGCCTGGGCGACTGAGGACCTGGCAGCCAGCCCCAACCGCTGCACGCCGACATCCCGACCGCCAAAGCGAGGACCCAAAGGAGCCGCATGGGCACATAAGTTGGTGCGCGCCGGCCTTGAAGCAAGGGCGCGGCCATCCGTATAGTAGATCGTGCCTAATCCCATGGCCACGCGACCGACACCGCTGCGCGCGCTGATCGTCGAGGATCGAGCCGCGGACGCGGACTTGATCCTCCGCGAGCTCAAGCGCGGCGGCTTTGTCACGACCCACGAGCGCGTCGAAACCGCCGACGCGCTGCGCGCGGCTCTCGACGAACACGCGTGGGACATCCTACTCAGCGACTACTACCTCCCCTCATTCGACGCCCCGGGCGCGCTGGCGGTGCTGCAGGCCTCCGGTCAGGACGTGCCGTTCATCGTGGTTTCGGGCAGCGTGGGTGAGGACACCGCCGTCGCTGCGATGCGAGCCGGCGCGACCGACTACATCATGAAAGACCGGCTGCAGCGACTGCCGGCGGCGGTCGCGAAAGCGCTCGCCGAAGCGGCGGTGCGCCGCGAACGCTTGCAGCTCCAGCAGGATCTCGCGCGAGTCCAGAAGCTCGAGGCGATCGGCCGGCTCGCCGGCGGCGTGGCGCATGACTTCAACAACGTGCTCACCGCCATCCTCGGCTCCGCCGAGCTGTTGATGATGGACACACCCCCGGGCGAGCACGCGCGCGAGGAAGTCGAGATCATCCGCGACGCGGCCGTTCGCGCTCAGGACCTGATCCGGCAGCTCCTGGCCTTCAGCGCGCGCCAGGTGCTCCAGCCCGTCGTGCTCGATGTGAACGATCTCATCACGGATCTGGGCCGGATGCTGCGACGCCTGATCGGCGAGGACCTGACGCTCGATACGGACCTCGCCCGCGACCTGCGCGCGGTGCGCGCCGATCCGGGTCAGGTGGAACAGGTCCTCGTGAACCTGGCCGTCAACGCGCGGGACGCCATGCCCGACGGCGGCCGGCTCGCGATCCGAACCGAGAACGCCGATGTCACCGACGGCGGAGACGTGCCCGCCGGACCGTACGTGCTCATCGAGGTGACGGACACGGGGACCGGCATGGACGCGCCCACGCTGGCCCGCGTCTTCGAGCCGTTCTTCACGACCAAGGAGCGTGGCAAAGGGACGGGACTCGGCCTGGCGAGCGTGTACGGCATCGTGCGCCAGAGCGGCGGCCACATCGCGGTGACGAGCACGCCCGGCGTCGGCACGTCGTTCCGGATCCACCTGCCCCGCGTGGACGCCCCCATCGACGCGGCGCCCGCCCCCCGCGTCGTCAGCGTCCCCGCGGCCGGCACCGAGACCGTCCTCGTGGCCGAGGACGAGCAAATGGTGCGCGTCTTGATCCGGAAGGTGCTGGAGCAGGCGGGATACACGGTGCTCCTGGCCAGTGGCGGCGCCGAGGCGCTTCAGCTCGCGGCGCGCCACGCCGGCCCCATTCAAATGCTGGTCACCGACGTCGTGATGCCGGGGATGAACGGCCGCGAGTTGGCGCGGCGCCTCCTCGAGCTGCGGCCGGACACCAAGGTCCTGTATCTCTCCGGCTACGCGGACGACGCCGTGGAACGACACGGCGTGCTCGACCCCGGCACCGCATTCATGCAAAAACCCTTCAGCCCCGGGGCGCTCGCGAGCCGGGTGCGTGAAGTGCTCGGCGGGGCCTAGAGCTCTACCTCCACGCCGAGGCGCAGTGTGCGGCCCGGACCATACAAGAACCAGGGGCCGTCGAAGGCGTCATAGTACGCGTTCATGGCCCGCTGTTGCTCCAGCAGCGAGTACAAGCCGTTCCCATCTCCGAAGCGCCGCTCCACCCGCGTGAGCATGACACAGTTCACGGGCGTCACCCAGCTCGAGCAGGCACTCAGGTTGATCGTGGTGCCATCCGGCTCGAGCGCGCCGCTGCCGCTCGCTTCGGCGGTGAGGTTGCCGTACTCCGGCGCCAGCGCCTGGGACCGGTGCAGCGGGTTGACGACGTCGCCCGTCTCATCGAAGACGGCGCGTGTGTTCTGGAAACTGAACAGGTTGCGCGCGTCGGCGTACAGCGTCCACGCGCGGCGCCACACCCGCACCTCCCTCGCGATCCGCACATCGATGCGCTTGGTCCAGGGCAGCCGCGCCGAACCCGTGGTGATGGTGAGCGGCGCGGAGGGGGTGATCGTCCCGAGGCCGAAGTTGGTTGCCCGGTCGTACGCGAGCCCGCTGGTGGCCCGCATCATGATCTGGGCACTGAAACCCCGCGCACGTGCGTCGGCCACCGCCGCCACGGCATGCGTCGTGACGCCGTCGCCGCCGACCGTCGCGTGGAGCAGCGAGTACGCGCCGGAGGCGGTCAGCCACTCCCCGGCGCGCCAGGCGAGGCGGGCATCGAGACCCACCCCGTGCGCGTCCACGACGGTGAGGACGTTGATGTTGAAGGTGTCGCCGACGACGACGGGATCGGCGAAGGGCTGGAACCGGCCAACGTACTGCGGAAGGTCCTTGTAGTATGCCGCCACGTCGATGTCGACGGCCCGGCTGACGGAGGATCGCACACCGACGTCGAACAGCGAGGCGGTTGCGAACTTCACGTCGCGGCCGAACAGCGAGCTCGTGTTCGTGAAGTCGAGATCGGCGTTGGACCGCTGGAAATACGCTGCCCACGATGGCGGCTCGACGTAACGGCCAAAGCCGACATGAATGCTGGTCGCCGGCGAGAATGCGTACCCGAAGCGGATCCGCGGCGACAGCGCGGTGTGGGTCGTCGTTTTCGTGAAGACGCGCGCGACGCTGCTCGCGTACAGGGCGTCACTCGTGTCCGACGCCGGGAACCACGCGGGATTCGTATAGATCCGTCCGGGCGTCGTCGGGAATTCGCCGCCCGGCGTGATGCGGTCATAGCGCACGCCGACGTCGAGCACGGCCTTGGAGCCCAACTCCAGCCTGTCCCCCGCGAAGACCCCGACGCGTGTCGGCCGGTTGGCGAAGGCGTCGAGATTGAACTCGGTGGTCATGGCGGCCTGATAGAAGGAAAGCGTGGTGCTCTCCCCATCGATCCCGAAGGTCACGCGCTGCCGCAATGTGGGGCGCCACTCGAGCCCCCAGCGGCCCTGCACCCGGCGCTCGCTCACCAACGTCACGACGGCGTTCACGCCCTCGGAGGGCCACGCGGTCAGCGCGCCGAACGGATTGAGGCGGTACGGCTGCCGGTTCGCGAGATCCGCGCGATTCAGGTAGGGCACGCGCAGGCCGGAGTTCGTCCGGATATTCCGCACCAGGCGATCGCCGACGGGCAAAGGGACGACATCGGGACCGCGGAATTGCAGCGTGGCGCACGGCGGGACGTTGTCAAGCTTGATACAGGGCTGGCGCGTCCCCGCCTCCGAGGCGGCCGTGAGCGGGCCGTTGATCTGATCGTCCCGGCCGTACGACAGGTTCATCTCGAAGGCCAGGGGCCCGCGGAGCTGGTGGCGCCAATTCACCACCGCGATCTCCGAGCGCGCCCGCCCGGCGCCATACAGCGACGGATTCATGATGAGTTGGCCGGGAAACGAGCGCTGCTCGAATTCGCCGCCGACCCACGTGACGGAAACGGCCGACGCGCCCTCGACACCGTAGGTGTGCCGCAACTTCGCCTGACTGCGCGACAACATGGCCCAATCCATTGGGCGGCTCAGCCCCTGGCATTCGATCCCCGCGTTGCTGGCCGGTGAGCACGAGCCGCTGTATTGAACGAACCTTGGGATCGTCACCGACTGGGTCGACGGACCGCTTGCGAAATCGACAACGGTATCGACGCCGAAGGGCGCGTAACTCGGAGCTGATGCCGCCGCGGCGCTGCGGTAGCGGGAAGACTGACCCTGCGTCGCAAAGGACAAGAAGAATGACAGGTTCGGTGCGATCCGGAGCGGGCCGCCGACCGTCGCGTCAATCCGGCCGTAGCCGACGCTCACGCCGTTACCAAATACGCCGTCCCCTTCCCAAAGGACGTGGCCCGCGACGTGATCCCCGCCGGTGCGCGTGACGTAGCTGACGACGCCACCCGCGGCATCGGCAAGGACCGCCGGGGCGACGCCGGTCGTGAGCCACGCCTCGTCGATCGCGTTCGCCGCAATGCCGAGCCCGGCCGTCCCCAGGGTTTGGAATCGCGCCGGCGCGCCGTCGATGTAGACGCTCGCGTGCCCGGGGACCCCACCCCGGATGGATGGGTCGGGGGCCGTCGAAATACCGACGTCTCCGGATCGCGCCAGGACGCCGGGAATCAGCGTGAACGCCAGACGGGGGTCATCGATGGCGAGCCGCCGCAGGGCGGGCCCGCGCAGCAGACCACCGGAGGAGAGGCTGTCGGGACGTCGGGTGGAGTCGGTTTGGGCCGACGCGCCGGCCAGGGGGCTCACGGCGAGGGCGAGGAACGCGATGACGGGCCAGACACGACAGGGCATAGGCGGTCTCCGCGAGTGGTGTGCCGATGATAACGGAATCTCAGGTCTACCGCAGCGCGCGCGCGGCGTTCCGCCCGGCGCCCCAGGCGTCATAATGTGGCGTGCCTGCGACGGTTGACATTTCGTGTACCCCCAGTCAGTTTTGGGGCGAGCGAAAGGGCCACGGCAATGGTGCCGTGCGCTGAACACCAGAGACTGTCACAGGACCTGGGCTGCCGCCTCGGGTCCTTTGTCGTTTCTGGATCGGCACTCTCCTCGGCAAAAGGGGCTTCATGGAAGTCACGCTGACCGAGCACGACCGTCTCGACTTCGTGTTGAAGAAGTTCCGCCGGCAGATCACCAAAGCGGGGCTGTTTCAGGACATGAAGAAGAAGCGGTTTTACGAGAGTCCGGCCACTCGCCGGCGTCGGAAGGACAAGGCGGCTGCTCGCCGCAAGGTCAAAAACGCCCGACGTCGGGAACACTACTAAGCTAGGAGTATCATCAGTATGGCACGCATCACCGGTACCGTGAAGTGGTTCAACGACGCCAAGGGCTTCGGGTTCATCACCCCGGAGAACGGCGAAAAGGACTGCTTCGTGCATCACACCGCCATTCAGGCGGAAGGGTTCAAGTCGCTGGCCGAAGGTCAGCGGGTCGAGTTCGAAGTCGTCCAGGGCCAGAAGGGTCCGGCGGCGCAGAACGTCGTGAAGCTCTAACCACACACGGCACCTGAAGGATCGCGGCGCCGCCCCTCGGGGCGGCGCCGTTGTCGTTTCACGGCACTGGCCGCCCGAGGGCGCGCACCTGCACCTGGAGCGTGAGCGCCGACAGCTGCTCAAAACGCTCGTCGACGGTCCCGCGCGCGAAGTCGTACCGCTCGAGGGCGTAGCCCAGCTGCACGTCGAGCCGGCCGCGTGCGTACGCGACGCCCGCGCCGGTGCTGATCGCCACCTCGGGTCGAGTGAGACCGCTGACGCCGGCGAATGGATGCACGGTAATATCCAGCAGCCCACGTAACCCCTGCACCGCAAACGGAACGCGCGCCGCCGCTCCCAGATACGGCATCGTCCAACGCTGCCGCGCCAGCATCGTCGTGTAACTCCGTACGCGCACGCCCGCGATCACATCGAACCACGGATGCATCATCAGGGCGCCGTCCAAGCCCAATTCAGCGACATCCCGCGGCAACGTCGCGCCGCGCTTCGGATGCAGGACGCCAGTGCGGCCCGATACCGCGATCGTCCCCCGCGACCCCACGCTCACGCGAACGCCCGAGCCGAACAGCGTGCCGGCGGAGATCTCGACGCCGCCCCCGACGCCGCGATCCTCCACGCGGTGCTCGGCGGCCGCCAGCGAGCCCGTGACCACGACGCGGGGAGTCTGAGCGAGCGCCGCCGCGGGGACCAGCAGGAGCGCCAGCGCGACCGCCGCCCTCAAGGTCCCACGCCTGCCGCGGGGGAAACGATGAGCACCGCCCGCGCGAGGCGATCGGCGTTGCGCTGCTCGATCGCCTGGTTCGCGGCACGGCGCTCGGCCTGCCGCTGGAGGTTCGCCTGGATGTTGGCCGGGATGTCGTGCCGGCGGCTGAGGGTCAGGAACCCGGCAGTGCCCGCCAGCACGCCGAGCCCGGCGACCACTCTGGCGCCGCTCCGCCCTCCCCCGCCCAACTCACGATTCACGACCGCGCTCGACGCGAGCAGGGCGCCCGCCGCGATGATCAAACCCTTCGCCAACTCCCGGGTCGCGCCGGGTGCCCCCGCGCGTTCCGCGAGCAACACCCCACGACGGAGATCCGGAAGCGTGTCCTCCAGCGTGGCCGCTTCGCGGGCCACGAGGAAGTAGACGCGCGCGGAGTCCGTGCGGTCCACCACGCGACTGCGTCCCACCACCAGGAGCGCGTAGCGGCCCGCCCCCACGAGCCGCCCATCGGGGGTCAAGCCGTCCCAGGCGATCTCCCGCTCCCCCTCGTTCTCGCCTTGGAAAACCGGGAACGTCGCCGCGCCTTCTTGCAGCGGACGCAGCAGCACCTGCAGCGCCGCGCGGTGCGTTGTGGCAACCACGAAACGAATCCGTTCGCTGCGCACGTCGACGCGGGCCTCGGCGACGGGGCGCGCGGCCACCGCGAAGACGCGGGGCCGGGCCGCCG
>DATHDT010000334.1:0-3925 GCA_035318905.1 Gemmatimonadales bacterium
CGCGCACCTCGGACCGCTGAAGGCAACGCTGGATCCGGTTTCGTTCACGATCGCCACGTTTGCGCTGTGCGGGTTCGCCAACCTGAGTTCGGTCGGCATCCAGATCGGCGGGATCGGCGCCCTGGCTCCCGAGCGCAAGCACGACCTGGCGCGGCTCGGTTTGCGCGCCATGATCGCAGGCACGCTGGCCAACTTCCTCTCGGCGACGCTGGCGGGCATCCTGTTGTGAGTGTCGGCGCGGCGCTGGACGCCGTCCGCAAGAAACTGGGGCCCAGGAAGCCTCGGGTCGCAATCGTCCTCGGCTCCGGGCTCGGGTTTCTCGCCGACGAGATCGCCGATCCCCTCCGCATCCTCTATAAGGACATCCCCGGCTTCCCCGAGCCCGGCGTAGCCGGCCACAAGGGCGAGCTGGTCGCCGGTACCCTCGAGAACGTGCCCGTGATCGTGCAGGCGGGTCGCTTCCATCTATATGAAGGCCATTCCGCGGCCGTCGCGGCGCTCCCGGTGCGCGTCTTCGCCGGGCTCGGCATCGACACGTTGATCGTGACGAACGCCGCGGGCGGCGTGCGGCGGACCTTTCGCGCCGGCTCCCTCATGCTGATCGCCGACCACATCAACTTCATGTGGCGCAATCCTTTGACCGGACCATCCGAGCCCGGTGAGGAGCGCTTCCCGGTGATGCACGAGCCGTACGACGCGGAGCTGCGGGCGCTCGCCCGCACGGTGGCTCGGGAGTCGGGCATACCGCTGGAGGAAGGGGTGTACGCGGGGCTCCTCGGCCCGTCGTACGAGACGCCCGCCGAGGTGCGGATGCTCGAGCGGCTCGGCGCGGACGCCGTGGGGATGTCCACCGTCCCCGAGGTCGTCGTCGCCCGGTCGCGCGGGATCCGTTGCCTTGGATTCTCCTCGATCACGAACCCCGCCGCCGGGATCACCGGCGAGGCGCTCGCGCATGACGAGGTCCTGGCGGCGGGCAAGGAGATCGCCCGCATCCTGGGCGTGGTCATCAAGGGAGTCCTGCGCCGGCTGTAGCCGTCCCCCCCCCCCACCGGTTTCTGACGTCCGCGTTGCAACCATTTACGTCCCACGCCTGTCATATGGTCGTTGGCACGCGCGCTCGCCGTCAGCGAATCGCGACTCTGTTCACCGTTCAACCGAGCCGGGTTCTATGACGACGCTTTCGCTGTGCCTGCTTTTGGCCGCCGTGTATCCGCCGGCGGTCCCGGTCGATTCACCGCTCACGGCGCCGCTGTCCCTGCGCGCGGTGCGGCTCGCCCGACCCCTCACAATCGATGGCTACCTGCTCGAGCCGATGTGGCAGACGGCCGAGCGGGTTTCGGGCTTTGTGCAACGCGATCCGAAGGAAGGTGAGGCCGCGAGCGAGAGCACCGTCGTCTACATCGCCTACGACGATGCGGCGCTGTATATCGCGGCCCGGCTCTACGACTCGCGCGCCGATTCGATCGTCGCGCGGTTGGCGCGCCGGGACCAAGGCACCATGTCCGATCGCTTTCAGGTCTTCATCGATCCCTATCACGACAAGCGCAGCGGCTTCTATTTCGGCATCAGTGCCGCCGGGACGCTGTACGACGGCACGCTGTTCAACGACGAGTGGGACGACGATACCTGGGACGGCGTTTGGGAAGGGAAGGTCAGTCGCGATTCGCTGGGGTGGACCGCGGAGATGCGGATCCCCTACTCGCAGCTCCGGTTCGTGAAGCAGACCCAGTACGTCTGGGGCATCAACTTCCGCCGGGACATCGCTCGCCGCAACGAATACGACTACATCGTCTTCACGCCCAAGAACGGCAGCGGCTTCGTGTCGCGCTTCCCGGACCTCGTGGGCATCGAGCGGATCGAGCCGCCACGGCGACTCGAGGTCATGCCGTATGTGACGACGCGCGCGGCGTTCACGCCCCACGCGGCCGGCGATCCGTTTAACGACGGCTCGCAATTGACGCCCGGATTCGGCGCGGACGTGCGCATCGGCTTGGGGTCGAACCTCACGCTCAACGCGACGGTCAATCCGGACTTCGGGCAGGTCGAAGTCGATCCTGCAGTCGTCAACCTGAGCGACGTCGAGACCTTCTTCAGTGAGAAGCGCCCCTTCTTCGTGGAAGGGTCGTCCACCTTCGACTTCGGGGTCGGCGGGCAGCGTAATTACTGGGGGTTCAACTGGGCGGGACCAAGCTTCTTCTATAGCCGCCGCATTGGCCGATCCCTCGGCGTCGGCGCGCCGGCGGGCGGCTACGCGGACGGGCCCGATGGCGCCCACATCCTCGGCGCGCTGAAGCTCACGGGCAAGCTGGGCGGAAGCTGGAACGTGGGCGGGCTCACCGCCGTGACCGCGCGCGAGCAGGCGACCCTCGTGGACAGCCTGGGCGCTCGCTGGAGCCAGGAGATCGAACCACTGGCCGCCTACGGCGTGTACCGGGCCCAGAAGGAGTTCCACAAGGGTCGCCAGGGCCTGGGCTTCCTCTCGACAGTCGCCGTGCGGTCCTTCGATAACGTCGCCTTGCGCGACGTCCGGAACTCGAGCGGCGTGATGTTCGGCGCCGATGGCTGGACGTTCCTCGATACCAGCAAGACGTGGGTGACGACGGGGTGGGTCGCGGCGTCCCGGATCGCGGGGACGCCGGCCCGCATCACGGCGGTACAGCGCAGCTCCACGCACTACTTCCAGCAACCGGACGGGCGCTCGCTCGGCGTCGACACGACAGCGACGGCGCTCGACGGCATGGCGGGGCGATTCACGCTCGCCAAGCAGCGCGGCAACACGTTCGTGAATTCCGCCTTCGGCTTCGTCTCTCCGTCGTTCGACGTGAACGACATCGGCTTCCTGTCGCGCACCGGGGTTGTGAACATGCACCTGGGTGGAGGCCGCACGTGGACCAAGCCGGGGAAGGTCTTCCGCTACGCGGAGGCAGGCGGCGCCGTGTTCCGGAGCTACGACTGGGATGGCAACATCAACTGGTCGGGGATCTTCAACTTCGGGTACGTCCAGTTCCTCAACTACTACTCGATCAACTGGAACGTGGCGTACAACCCGTGGACCGTGAATAACCGCCGCACGCGCGGTGGC
Organism: Gemmatimonadales bacterium; assembly: GCA_035318905.1. Lineage (GTDB taxonomy): Bacteria > Gemmatimonadota > Gemmatimonadetes > Gemmatimonadales > GWC2-71-9 > 20CM-2-65-7. The sequence goes on from DATHDT010000334.1 coordinate 3,083, forward strand.
CCGCTGACGCTCACGCCTCCGGGATACCAGTTCGGCGTCGATCTCAGCAGCGACAGCCGCAAGACGTTCACCGTCGGCGCCGGGGCGGGCACGTATTACCGGTCGGCTCAGGACGTGGAGTGGTGGAGCTACGCCAACGTGCAGTACCGCCCTGCCGCGAACGTCTCGGTCACCATCGGGCCTAACTTCTCGAAGCTCCGGAATCCGGTGCAGTACGTCGACGCGATTCCCGACACCGCAGCGACCGCGACCTACGGCACGCAGTACGTGTTCGCGCAGCTGCGCCAAACGGAGTTGTCGGCCGGGATCCGCCTCAACTGGACGTACAGTCCAACGCTGTCGCTGCAGTTGTACGCGCAGCCACTGATCTCGGCGGGGAAGTACGATGCCTTCAAGCAGCTCGACCGGCCGCGCAGCAACGACTACACGCCGACCGCGGCGCCGTACAATCCCGACTTCAACTTCAAGTCGCTGCGGGGCAATGCGGTGTTGCGCTGGGAGTACCTGCCCGGCTCGACGCTGTTCTTCGTGTGGACGCAGAGCCGGTCGGATTTCGAGGACGTCGGCGACTTCCAGTTCGGCCAGTCAATGCGCCGGATGTTCCGGGCGCCGGCGGAAAACATCTTCATGGTGAAAGCGACGTACTGGTGGAACCCGTAACGAAGACGCCGAGCCGCCGAGACGCCTAGGTACTACAGACCGTCGTTCGGAGGACGCGGCGGCGCGGGCACGAAGTGATTCAGGGGCCCGTGACCGCCGCTGCGTCCCAGGCCCGGCGCCGCCGCGATCGCGCGGTGCACAAAATCCAATGCGTCGGCGACGGCCTGCTCGAGAGGCCGGCCG
>DATHDT010000335.1:0-3630 GCA_035318905.1 Gemmatimonadales bacterium
CCTTGGCGATCGCCTCCGCGCCCTGGAGTTCGCCCTCATACTCGAGCTCGAGCTTGCCCGTAATCGCGGGGAGCGCGGCGTACACGTCCGACACGCGTGGCACGACGGCGCGCTCCTTGGTGACGATGGTGCGGCGCTCCGCGTTCGACACCACGCTGTCCAGGACGCTGATCGGCAGGCGCTGCGACACGCCGCTGCGGCGATCGACGCGCTTGTCCTCGCGCGCTTCGAACGCGACGCGCTCGATCAGCTCCTCGATGAAGTCGGGGACGCGAATCGGACGGCCGTCGCGCTCCACCCACGCCTCCTGCTTCGTGATCGCCGTGCCCAGCTCCACGGTGAGCGGATAGTGCGTGACGATCTCGGCGCCGATCCGGTCCTTCAAGGGCGTGATGATCTTGCCGCGTGCGGTGTAATCCTCGGGGTTCGCCGTGAAGACCAGCGCGACGTCGAGGTTCAGGCGCACGGGATAGCCTTTGATCTGGACGTCGCCTTCCTGCATGATGTTGAAGAGTCCCACCTGCACCTTGCCGGCGAGGTCGGGCAGCTCGTTGATCGCGAAGATCGCGCGGTTGGCGCGCGGCAACAGCCCGAAGTGCATCGTCAACTCGTCGGAGAGCAGATGCCCGCCGCGCGCCGCCTTGATCGGATCGACGTCACCGATGATGTCGGCGATCGTCACGTCGGGCGTCGCGAGCTTCTCGATGAAGCGGGAGTCGCGCGGTAACCAGGCGATCGGCGTGTCGTCGCCGTGCTGGGCGATGAGCTCACGCCCGTACTTCGAGATCGGCTCGAACGGGTCGTCGTTGACCTCGCTGCCTTCCAGGATGGGAATCTCTTCGTCCAATAAACTGACGAGCTGGCGCAGAATGCGGCTCTTCGCCTGACCGCGCAGGCCGAGCAGAATGAAGTTGTGGCGGGCGAGCAGCGCGTTGACGAGCTGTGGGATGACGGTTTCCTCGTATCCCACGATGCCGGGGAAGAGCGGGGTGCCGTTCTCCAGCAGGCAGATCAGATTCTGCCGCATCTCGTCCTTGACGGTGCGGTTGCGGCGCGCGGGGCTCGCCCATTCGGTCTGCTTCAGCTCACCGAGTGTGGTAGGCAGTGTCATGATTCGACGTTAACCAAAGAGGCGAAGCGCCGCCACGCCCCACGCTGCCAGATCGACCGCCGCCTTGCCGTCGCTCCCCACGGGCGTCGGGTCGGCGTTCATCTCGACCAGATTCGTCCGGCGCGCCTGCTTGAAGGTGTACGCCGCCGGCCACACGCCGACCGAGCGCGCCTGACCCGCGGCGTCGAGCAGTTTCACGATGACGCCCTCACCGTCGTCGGCGGGCTTCGCGCCCACGACGAGTACGTTCTTGTCCGCGAGGAACAATGCGCGGTCCTTGCTGATCAGGGGACCGGCCGTGCGCGTGGCATACGCGGCGCTCACGTACAGCGGATCGCACGCGGCCCAGCCGCGGCGGACGGGCTCCGCGGCATCGCCGGGGGCGAGCAGGGAAATGCGGAAGCGACAGCCATACTGGCCCCCCTGCCGCGCGGCGTAGTTCGTGTGCCAGTAGTTGTTCATCGCGTACGCAAACAGTGTCCCGTCCGGGACGATCTTCCGGCGCCACGCGCCGCGGACGATGTCGTTCAATGTGAAGAGCGGCGTGTCGGGACCGCTCCACAGGACGCCGCTGTCACCCTCGGTCAGCCAGACCCAATGATTGTGACAGTACCAGTCGCGGCAGCTCCCCGGCTGCTGGTCGCGCTCGACCGTCATGCGGCCGAGCGGCACTTCGACCTGGACGGTAGGCGCCGTGAACGCGAATGGGAACGCCACATACAGCGCTTCTTTCGCGAGCGTGGCGTCTTTGATGACGCGATTCTCGATGTCGACCCAAGGCAAGTCGTCGTACAGTGTGACCGTGGACACGATGGACGGGAAACCGTCTATCGCTCGTTCCGCCACGAGCCGCACGCCGATCCCCGGAAGGCGCTCCCGCCGCGCGCGGATGAGGCGCGACTGCGTCAGAGCAAGCTGAGGTGGCGTGCTCAGATCGTTGCGGTCGCCCGTGGTCCACAAGGCGCTCTTCTCACCGCCCTTCACGTACACGAGCTGGTTTAGCCCGGACCAGTCTGACGGCTTCACCCGCTCCTTGCCGTCGGGACCGGAGAACGACCGGATGGCGCCGGTGGCCTGATCGAGGGCGAGCGTAATGCCACCGCCTTTCGCGTCGAGCGCCTCGCCGTCGGGGGTCGGCGGCCGCGCATCGCGGTCGCTTTCGGTGAGCGCCAGGTAGCCGAGGGGTGGGACGTCTCGCACGACGACGAGCGCATCGCCGTCGACATCGACGGACGGCAGCTCCTGGCTTCCGAAGGCGAGCGTTTTGCCGGCACCCCCGGGAACGCGGACCACGTCGGTCCGCTCCCAGGTGCCGGCATTCAAGACGATGCGGCCGCGCCCCGCCTTGCTCGCCGCACCCAGGCGCAGCAGGCCGGCGTTCAGGATCTCATGGGCGGCCGCCGCCCCGCTCTCGACAAAACGCCGTTTATAGGCCCACTGCGCGACGGTTTGTCGCGCGTCGGGCTCGGAGACGCTCACGTCGGCGCCCCAGGTATGCTCCCCGAAGAGGAGGAGGTCGCGCCACATCGCGCGACGCTCGTCGGGCTGGTCTTGCACGCCGAGGCGGCCGTTCCACAGCGCCACGATCTCGGTCGCACGGGCGGCCAGCTGCGCCGACCGGAAAGAGGCCAACTCCGTTGCTGTGGAGGCCGCCCCGTCCTCCCAGTAAAGCCCCGTGTCGCCACGGCGCACCGGAATTCGGGTCGTGTAACGACGCTCGAGCTCGCGGAAGAAGTCCTCCGCTCGGCCCGGCACGATGCGGGGGAAGGCGTAGCGGCGGTTGTAGTCCTCGAGGTTGGCGACGAGCTGCTCTTTCATCGGGGCGTTGTCCTGCCAGTCGGCTCCGTACAGCAGCGCGACGTCGTAGAGCCAGTCGCTCGACAGGAATACGGGAGAGCCGAGCAGCCAGTCAGAGAGGCGGCGTCCCATCTCCTCTGCGCCCACATCGAGACCGAACCGTGTCGCGTCTCCATAGTGGTAGCCGCGCCAGTGGAGCACGCGACTGCCATCGGGACCCTCCCAGTAATAGACCTGCGGGTACGTCGTCCACTCGCCCGTGAGGCGCAACGGATCGGCCTGCGCTTTGGGGAGCAGCGGCACGGCGCGTTCGGGATTGGGGCCGGTGGCGAGATACTTCACGCCGCTCGCGGCGAGCATCATCGGGAAGGTCGACGTCTGGCCGGGCACGTCCGTGAGTTGCGCGCACGCGTAGTTCAGACCACGCTCGCGGGCGAGCCGGCCCGCTGGCCACACCAGGCGCGCGAGCGTCTCGTGATCGAGGATCCCCGTCAGCATGTTCGCGAAGAGCGCCTGGAATCCGATCCTGCCGTTCTGAAGAGCTCGCACGAGGGCGTCACCAGCCTCGGAAGGGCGGTTCTCGAGATACGAGAGGATCTGCAGCGCGCATTCGGCGGTGAAGCGGTAGTCGGGATGAGTGGCAAGGCGCGCCAGCGCCGCGTCCAGATTCTTGCGATGGACTTCGAGCGCATTCTCCTGGAGATCGGTGTAACCGACGTCCG
>DATHDT010000336.1:0-6086 GCA_035318905.1 Gemmatimonadales bacterium
GTCGAGTTTCTGCGACGTCAGGGCGTGCTGAGCGCTGGTACGCTGACCATTCACTGCGTGCAGGCTGATGCGCCCGATGTGGCGATCCTCGCAGCCGCCGGTGCCGCCATCGCACACTGCCCGCGCTCGAACCGCGCGCACGGCCACGGCTCAGCACCGCTGGGTGCGTTCCGAACCGCCAGGCTGCGCGTGGGCCTCGGCACCGATTCGGTCGTCAGCGTCGGGGACTTAGACCTCTGGGCCGAGGCTCGCGCGGCGGGGCTCGAGGGCGAGGAAGCGCTACGAGCGCTCACCCTCGACGGCGCGCGAGCGTTGGGTTGGGAATCGGAGATCGGGTCGTTGGAGGTCGGGAAAGCCGCGGACGTCGCCGTGTTTGCCTCTACCGTCCCTTACCGTCCCTTACCGTCCCCTACCGTCCTTTTGACGGTGCTCGCCGGCCGCATCGTGCATCAGGCCTGAGCCGGATTTCGCCGGGCGAGCTAGATTCGGTGCCCATGAAGACCCAGCGCCACGCCGCCATCGTCAGGATCATTCGCCGCGACACGGTTGGGAGTCAGGAGCAGCTGCGCGAGCTGCTCCACGCCGAGGGCTTCGAGGTGACGCAGGCGACGCTGTCGCGCGACATCCGCGAGCTGGGCCTCGCCAAGGTCGCCGCGCCGGACGGCGGCTCGCATTATTCCGAGTCGGGCGAGGGGGCGGCGGGTGTGCGCCCGCATCTCGAACAGCTCCTCCCCACGATGCTCGTATCGGCGGAAGGCGTGGGCCCGCTCCTCGTGCTCAAGACGACGACCGGGGGCGCGCAGGCACTCGCGCTGGCGGTGGACGGCGCGGGGTGGAACGAAGTGATCGGCACGATCGCCGGCGACGACGCGATCCTCGTCATCACTCGCAGCGAACGCGCACGCCGCGGCGTGCAAAGCCGCATTCGGGAGTTGGCCGGAATTCCTGCCTGAGATTGTTGCGCGCGCGCGACTTCCCTAGTCGCCCGGCGCGCCGTAATGTGGTCCCGATGAAAACCTTCCGTGTCGCCCTCGTTTGGGGGTCCCTCATCATCGTGACGTCGACGAGCTGCGCCCCGAAGGACGCGTGGCGTCCGCTTTTCGATGGTCGCACGACGACTGGCTGGCGCAACTTCAAGAGCGATTCGGTCGGATCCGGGTGGCAGGTAGTCGACAGCGCGCTGACACGCGCGGGACCCGGGGCGGGTGACATCATCACCCGCGACAAATTCAAGGATTTCGAGCTGTCGCTCGAGTGGAAGATCGCCCCGGGCGGGAACAGCGGGATCTTCTACCGCGCCAGCGAGGAGGACGACGCGATCTACTGGACCGCGCCCGAGATGCAGGTCCTCGACGACCCGCACCATCCCGACGGCGCGTCGCGGCTCACCTCCGCGGGGGCGAACTACGGAATCGACTCATCCCCGCCCGGATTCCTGAAGCCTGCGGGTGAGTGGAACGTGGTGCGCCTCGTGGTGAACGGCAACCACGTGGAGCATTGGCTCAACGGCCAGAAGGTCGTCGATTACGAGCTCGGCTCCCCGGCGTGGGAAGCGAAAGTGAAGGTGAGCAAGTTCGCGCCGCACGCGCACTACGGCCGCAACACCGAGGGGTACATCGGTCTGCAGGACCACGGCGATTGGGTCGCGTTCCGCCACATCAAGATCCGAGTGTTGCCATGAGCAAACAATCCCGCAGAGGCCCAAAAGTAGGGGCGCAGCATGCTGCGCCCCTACACTCCCACCCCATTTCGCGCCGCGAGTTTGTGGGTGACGTCTCCTCCGGATTGGCGTTCACGATCGTCCCGCCGCACGTGCTGGGCGCGCGCGGGCGGAATCGGCTCGCGCCGAGCGACAGACTGAACATCGCGTGCATCGGCGTCGGCGGCATGGGCGCGAACGACGTGCGCGGCGTGGGGAAAACCGAAAACATCTACGCGCTCTGCGACGTCGACGACCGTCAAGCCGCAGGGTCGTTCAGCGCATTCCCGCTGGCGAAGCGCTTCAAGGATTTCCGCGTCATGCTGGAGAAGGAAGGGAAGAACATCGACGCGGTCACCGTCTCGACTCCCGACCATACGCACACCGTCGCCGGCAACATGGCGATGAAGCTCGGCAAGCACACGCGGATTCAGAAACCGCTGGCGCGCACGTTGTGGGAAGTGAAGCAGCTCGAGGACGCGGCCCGCAGATACAAAGTCGCCACGCAGATGGGGAACCAGGGTCACGCCGAAGAGGGCACGCGGCTGATGCGCGAGTGGGTCGAGGCCGGCGCCATCGGCACCGTGCGCGAGATCCAACTCTGGACCAACCGGCCGATCTGGCCTCAGGCGATCGAACGGCCGCTCGACGAGTTCTATACGCCGTCGACGCTCGACTGGGACCTGTGGCTCGGTCCCGCGCCGGCCCGGCCCTACCATCCGGCGTACGCGCCGTTCAAGTGGCGCGGCTGGTGGGACTACGGCACCGGCGCCCTGGGCGACATCGCCTGCCACTCGATGGACGCGTCGTTCTGGGCCTTGGGCCTCGGCTACCCGACGCGCATCGAGGCCGAGTCCACCAAGCTGTTCGCCGAGACCGCGCCGGCCTGCTCCCGCATCACCTACTCGTTCGCCGCGAAGGGGAACCGGCCCGCCGTCACCGTCGTGTGGCGCGACGGCAGTCTCTATCCGCCCCGACCCAAGGAGATCACGGATCCTGCGGCGTGGCCCTTCGATACGAGCGGCCAGCTCTGGATCGGAGACGCGGGCAAGATGGTCGCCGGGATCTACGGGGAGAACCCAAGGCTTCTGGACGCCGCGAAGATGGCCGAAATCACGGCCCACCCCGTACCGCAGAAGTACCCGCGCACCGAAGGCGTGTATGCCGAATGGATCGCGGCCTGCAAGGGTGGGACGCCCGCCGGGTCGAACATCCCAGATCACTCGGGGCCCCTCACGGAGATGGTCCTGCTCGGCAACCTGGCGGTGCGGACGGCGCAGCCGATCGACGTGAATCCGCAGACGGGCGAGGTGGTGACGGCGGGGATTCCGGCCGACTATATCAAACCGACCTATCGGCAGGGGTGGGGTTGGTAGTCCTCACCCCCTGCCCCCCTCTCCGTTCCGGAGAGGGGGAACGAACGCTCAGTGCCGTCCCCCCTCTCCAGCATGGAGAGGGGGGCAGGGGGTGAGGACGGGTTGCGGAGCGGCGGAGACCAGGTGTATTTTTATTCACAACTATGCATAAATCATCAAGCAATCCGCTGGTGGTGCTCGCCTATTCGGGCGGGCTCGATACGTCGGCCATCGTTCCGTGGCTGCGTGAGATCTACAATGCGCGCGTCCTCTGCTTCGCGGCCGACGTGGGGCAGGGTGGCGGCGAGCTGAAGGGCCTTTCCGAGAAGGCCAAGCGCTCGGGAGCCGAGGACTGCGTCGTCGAAGATCTGCGCGAAGAGTTCGTGCGCGACTTTGTTTTTCCGACGCTGAGAGCGGGAGCCGTATACGCCCGCACCTACCTGCTCGGCACCTCGATGGCGCGGCCGCTCACCGCGGCGCGGCAGGTCGCGCTGGCGCAGCGCGTCGGCGCCCAGGCCCTCGCCCACGGGTGCACCGGCAAGGGCAACGATCAGGTGCGCTTCGAGCTGACCTACGCCGCGCTCGGTCCGGACCTCCAGGTCATCGCGCCGTGGCGCGAGTGGAAGTTCCAGAGCCGCGAAGATCTGATCGCCTACGTGCACGCCAAGGGCGTTCCGGTCCAGGCGACGGCCGAGAAGCCCTACTCCACCGATCGCAACCTGTGGCACTGCTCGCACGAGGGCGGCATCCTCGAGGATCCGTCGCAGGAAGCGCCCGAGCACATCTTCGTCATGACCAAGAACCCGCTCGAGGCGCCCGATGAGCCGGTCGTCGTCGACATCGGCTTCGAGGAAGGCAACCCGGTCAGCGTCGATCACGTGCCCCTCGGCCCCGTGGAGCTACTCGAGCAGCTGAACGACATCGCCGGGGAGCACGGTGTCGGCCGGGCCGACGTCGTGGAGGACCGGCTCGTGGGCATGAAGTCGCGCGGCGTTTACGAGACTCCGGGCGGCACCGTGCTCTACGCCGCACACCGCGAGCTCGAGCAGATGGTGCTCGACCGGCGCACGCTGCGGCTCAAGGACGAAGTCGCGCTGCGCTACGCCGACCTCGTGTACGACGGCCGCTGGTGGACGCCGGAGCGCGAAGCGATCGACGCGCTCGTCACCGCGACGCAGAAGAACGTGACGGGAAACGTGAAGCTCAAGCTCTACAAGGGGAGCATCACGGTCGCGGGACGCGAGAGCCCGCACGCCCTCTACCAGCCGTCGTACGCGACGTTCGGCAAGGACAACGTCTACAACCAGAAGGACGCCGAAGGCTTTATCCGGCTGTATGGACTGGCGACGAGGATTGCCGCCGGATTGAACGCCGAACGGACTGATGTCCCCACAGTCTGACACGCATCACATGTGGGGTGGGCGCTTCGCGCTGGGACCCAGCGAAGCGCTCGACGCGCTGAACCGCAGCCTCCCCGTCGACCATCGACTCTGGCCGCAGGACGTCATCGCTAGCAAGGCGTGGGTGCACGCCCTCGGCCGCGTCGGCGTCGTGTCGCCCGCCGAGGAAGCCCAGCTCGAGCAGGGGCTCGATCGGGTGGCGGACCGACTGGCAGACGGGGCCGCCGCGGGCGCGCCCGACGAAGACGTCCACACGCTCGTGGAGCGTCTGCTCTACGAAGAGGTCGGCGCCGTCGCCGGCAAGCTGCACACCGGCCGCTCGCGCAACGACCAGGTCGCTACCGACCTCCGTCTCTGGACTCTCGACGCCATCGATGAGCTCGACGCGGCCGTCGCCGCGCTCGGCCGCACGCTCGTCACGAAGGCTAAGGACGGCGTGGACGCGATCCTGCCCGGCTACACGCACGGCCAGCGGGCGCAGCCGGTGCGCTGGGCGTACGTGATGCTGGCACACGCATGGCCCCTCGTGCGCGACCGCCAGCGTCTCGCCGATGCGCGGCGCCGCGTCGCCGAGCTGCCCCTCGGCTCCGGGGCGCTCGCCGGATCGGGGTTCCCCGTCGATCGCGTACTCTTGAAAGAAGCGCTGGGCTTCCGCGCCCTGTCGGCCAACGGGCTCGACGCTACCGGTGACCGCGACTTTGTCGCCGAGGTGCTCTTCGCGATCGCGCTGATTGGGACGCACCTGTCCCGGCTCGGTGCCGAGCTGATTACCTACGCGAGCGGCGAGTACGATTTTGTCACGCTGTCAGACGCCTTCAGTACGGGTTCGAGCCTGATGCCGCAGAAACGGAACCCCGACGTATTCGAGTTGGCGCGCGGCAAGGCGGGCCGTCTCCTAGGCGACCTGGTCGCGCTGCTCACCACGCTGAAGGGCATCCCGGCCGGATACCAGAAAGACCTCCAGGAAGACAAAGCGCTGCTGTTCGACGCCTGCGACACGATCGGCGTCGTGCTGCCGGCCCTGACGGGCGCGATCGACACACTCACCGTCAACGCCGATCGCATGGCCGCGGCCCTCGATCCCGCCATGCGCGCCACTGACCTCGCCGATCTGCTGGTCGAATCCGGCGTTCCGTTCCGGGAGAGCCACGGGCTGGTGGGGAAGCTGGTACGCGAGGCAGAGAAGGCAGGCGTCCCCCTCGACAAGGTGCCCGTGCCGGTGGCAGCCGCCATCCATCCGGCCCTCGGGGCGGCAATGACGCAGCTGGGGACCTGGGAAGACAGCGTGGAGAGCCGCGGGACCGTCGGCGGGTCGTCGCGGGCGTCGGTCGAGGCTCAAATTGACGAGCTACGGCGTGCTTTTATCCCTCCCGGGAGCGCGTAAGCCCCTCACTTGCCGGGACTTCCCCGCTTGTGTTAGCATACTTGGCCTATGCGCTGCCTCGCGCTTAACGCTTCATTCGAGCCGCTCACCATGGTGCCCGTGCGCCGGGCGCTTCGCCTCGTCATCGACGGCAAGGCAGAGGTGGTGGAGGCCGAGGGGACGCCCGTCCATAGCGAGCGCCTGGCGGTGCCTCGCCCGGCGGTCATCCGGCTGGTACGGTTCGTCCACGTTCCCCGTCGCTTCCGCCG
>DATHDT010000337.1:0-2158 GCA_035318905.1 Gemmatimonadales bacterium
CGCCCTTGCTGGCGCACCTTGCCCGTGAGGGCGGTGTAGAACAGGTCGATCAGGAGCGTTACGCGTCGAAACCCGCGCTCGAAGAATTCCGTGGTGCCCTCGAGGCGACGCTCCGTGAGCTGGGCCGGGCCACACCGGCCCAGCTTCGCGATCGGACCGGGTTGACCCGCAAGTACCTGATCCCGCTGCTGGAATGGGCGGATCGGCGAGGGATTACCAAGCGGGACGGGGACGCGCGGGTGCTGGCGCGCTTGACAGGGGCGGCAGGCGGTTCCTAGGTTCAAGGCGGAGTGGCCCTTACTAGCGCCCTAACAGCAACTCAAGGAGAGCGGTCTAACGCATCTTTACGTTCGCCGAGGAGTGGTGGAGATGACGCGGTTTGCCTGGGCAGTGCTGGGGCTCGGGCTGGTGGTGGCGGGGGCACGAGAAGGTCAGGGGCAGGCGGTAGGCCCCCCGTCGCCGGTCGAGCTCAAACAGAACTACCCGAATCCGTTTAACCCGGCGACCACGCTGCCGTTCGCATTGAGCGGCGATCTGTTCGCGAATGGTCACCGGCCAAGAGTTTCGCTGAAGATTTACAACGTGCTGGCGCAGCTCGTCGCGACGCCGATTCTGCAGGGCACCGGCCAGGCTCTGGATGACCTGGAGTTGACCTGCGGCAATCCGTCGGGATGTAGCTTCAGTGCGTACTGGGACGGCAAGGTCCTGAACACGGGCCGTGAAGCCGCCTCGGGCGTCTACATCTACCAGTTGATCGTGGATGGGCGGCGCTTCACCAAGAAGATGATCATCATGAAGTAGACGGTAAGAGACGGTAAGAGACGGTAGGGGACGGTAAGGGTCAAACCTCACCGTCCCCTTTTTTCTGCCGTTTCGGCATCTTCGAACGGCACAGAGGTTGCCCTTGGGGGTCCGCGATGATCCGACCCGAACGTCTTACCGTCAAGGCCGCCGAAGCCTTACAAGAAGCCGCCGCGCTCGCCCGCAGCCGCGGCAATCCGGTGGTGAACGACGCGCACCTGTTCCACGCCCTCTTGGAACAGGAGGAGGGCATCGTCGTCCCGTTGTTGCAGAAGTCCGGCCTCAACGTCGCGCAGCTCAAGGCCGACACCGAGCGCGAAATCGCGCGGTTCCCCACACAGTCCGGCAACGGCACCGAGCCGTCGCTCTCTCGCGAATTGTCCAAAGTGCTCGATCGCGCCGACGAGGAGGCCAAGGCGCTCGACGACGCCTACGTCTCCACGGAGCACGTGCTGCTGGCGCTCGCCGAGTAGAAGGGCACGACGGCCCGCGAGCTGCTCTCCGCGGGGGGCGTCGACCGCGCCCAATTGCTGGCGGCGCTCCAGGGCGTGCGCGGGTCGCACCGCGTGACGGACCAGGAGCCTGAGTCGAAGTACCAGGCGCTGCAGCGCTTCACGCGCGATCTCACAGAGCTGGCGCGCAAGGGCAAGCTCGACCCGGTGATTGGCCGGGACGAAGAGGTGCGCCGCGTGATGCAGGTGCTGTCGCGCCGCACCAAGAACAACCCGGTGCTGATCGGCGAACCCGGCGTCGGCAAGACGGCGATCGTCGAGGGGATGGCGCAGCGCATCGTCAACGGCGACGTCCCCGATTCGCTCAAACAGAAGCATCTCGTCTCGCTCGACTTGGGCGCGCTGATCGCGGGCACCAAGTACCGCGGCGAGTTCGAAGAACGGCTCAAGGCGGTCCTCAAGGAGATCACGGAGAACGAAGGCCGATTCATCGTCTTCATCGATGAGCTGCACACGATCGTGGGCGCCGGCGGCGCCGAGGGCGCGGTGGACGCGTCCAACATGCTCAAGCCCGCGCTGGCGCGCGGCGAGCTGCACGTCATCGGCGCGACGACCCTCGACGAGTACCGCAAATACGTCGAGAAGGACGCGGCGCTCGAACGGCGCTTCCAGCCAGTCTTTGTGGGCGAACCGTCGGTCGAAGATACGATCGCGATTCTGCGCGGCCTGAAGGAGCGCTACGAGGTGCACCACGGGGTGCGCATCACGGATGGCGCGCTCGTCGCGGCGGCGACGCTGTCCAGCCGCTACATCGCGGACCGCTTCCTGCCGGACAAGGCGATCGACCTCGTCGACGAAGCCGCGGCCCGTCTGCGCATCGACATCGATTCGTTGCCCCAGGTGAT
>DATHDT010000338.1:0-4194 GCA_035318905.1 Gemmatimonadales bacterium
CGGACGGTCACGTCCCATCCACGGCGAACCCGGCCGATCCGGCGCGATCCGGGCGGATCCGGCGGGAACAGCGGGGCCTGGCCGGGCCGCCGGCCGGTCATGTAATCACATATCCGAGGGTCATGACCCCGATCGGAGAGAGACAGGTGGGGGAGCGGCGGTGCCCGCCACGAGCCCCAAAAATCCGCGAGCTCACCAGACGCGCGACGCGTTCGGACGTCGACGGGCGAACGCGCGCCGACGGACGGCGGCGATGCGCGCCCCGGCCCCGTAGTTGCACGGCGCGCAACGCGGCACACCGACGCAACACCCCGAGCCGCGGCGGTGACGGTGCAAGGCCAGCGGCGGAACATGATCGATCGTCGTCGCCAGTGCCCCGCACCGGCACATGACGGGATGCCGGTGCAGGGCGGCCACGGCGGCTCGGTGCTCGGGGTCGCGGTAGGGATTCACCGCCCGACGCGGATGACGTGGTGCTCATGCGTCGGGAGCGTGAGCTGTACGCCGCGCCCATCGGCCGGGGCCGTCGAGGTCTCACGGACGGCACCCGACCGATAGGCGGCCTGATAGCCAGCATTCGCCCGCCGGCACGGCAGACACCGGCAGGCACCCTGACGGGACTGGTACCGGGCCCGGGTCCCGTGCGGCGGGAGGGCAAGCGGTGGACGACCGGCCACGGATCGAACGCTAGCGCGATCGATGCAGATGCAACGGGCATCATCGCCCGAGCATCGCAGCGACCCACGCGCCCGGCGGGAACCGTTCGCCGGTGTCCCCGTCGTAAGCGACGAGGCACGCCCCCCAGCCCGGCATGTCGAGCTCGGCGGCCATCGTCGCCGCGGCGTCGACGTCAGCGCCCGGCCACAGGTGCTGGCGGATGACACGCACGTTCGAGGGAACGGCGTAGACGTCAATCACGACCCCGCCCGGACAGACGTCGGGGTCGATCCGTGACGGCCCCGGCCGCACCACGGAATCGGACAGCGGTTCGTCAGCCATCGGCGGTGACTCCGATCGCGAGCCCACCCGAGGCGAGTAGCGCGAATAGCTCGCGCACCGACTCGGGTGTCATGTCCACGCCATCGATCGTGATGGTCCCACCCGACGCGAGCGTGATGACGGTGTGCACGTGCATCCGGGAATCGGTCAGCGGTTCGATTCGTTCCTCAGGAGGCATCGCCCCACCACCGTCCATAGACCCCGTGACACGGGCACTGGCACTCCTTGCCGACGACCGCTGCGAAACGTTCGTGATGCTCGATCGGTAAATGTGTCCGTTGGCGACACGACGGCGCGTAGTACGAGCTGATGGACAGCGGTTCGTTACTCATCGGTCGCGGTCCGTTCCTGCGCCACGCCGAGAGCGTCCTCGAAACCCTCGTGGTATGAACAGCAGGACAGCGGTTCATCAGCCACGGATCTGCACCCGGCGCCCGGGTGCCGACGTCCTTTCGATGTGATCGGCCAGCAGTGTCGCGATCAGCGCGACGTCCGCGGTGAGGTAGTCGAGCGGGTCTGCCAGCTCGGTACCCGAGTCGAGGGCGCGGGCCTCGAGCTCGGCGGCCTTGGCGCGCAGCAGGACGCACAGTGCGCTCGGGCGTGAGGGCATCGGACTGCGGCTTGTCAGCCATCGGTGGTGCTGATGCCAGGCGGTGCGATCGGCGGGTCATTGACCGGTGTCCGCTTCTCAGCCAGTAGCTCGGCTAGGGCGATGGTGCGTCGCCGGGCCGCGTCGAACGATGTCTGCACATACTCGGCGGCGATGGGTTGACCGAGCTCGTAGGCGTAGAGCTGCCAGATCGAGGCGTGGTACTGGGCCCATTGCCAGGTGCGCGCGACGGCTTGGATCTCGTCGGCGGTCAGTTCGTCGACGAGCGTGCTCATGGCGTGCACCAGGTCGGCGCACGCGGTTCGCATCTGCTGGACGTAGCTGTACGACGTCGGTAGGTCGTACTCGGTGGCCTTGAGCACCGCATCGATCGTGTCGTCGGTCATGGTGCGTAGAACCCTTTCCATGGGTCGGTGTTCGGTGCGGTGACGGTACGTTGCGCGTCTCGAAGGGCGATGTACTCGGCGGGGAGCTGCGGGGTGCACTCGGTGCAGACGGTGCGATCGGGTTGAGCCGCTCGGCCGCAGCCGGTGACGCAGGGGGGAGGCGCGCCGTCGTCCGGCGCCTCCCCCTGTCCCCCCACGTAGTGGGGGGACTTGCGCGGCTGTCCCGCGCAGGCTGCGCGGCTCTCCCGCGCAGGCTGCGCGGCTCTCCCGCGCAAGCTCTCGACTGCGCGGTCCAGCCGCGCAAGGTGCGCGGCAGAGACGCGTGTCACATCATGTACCCAGGTCAAATGGATTCGGCCGAGGGAGTCGCGGCGGATGTATCCGTGGTCATAGAGCCCGGTCATCTGCTCGGAGATCGAGCCTCGGGACTTGTAGCCAAGATCACCCGCGAGCTGGGCGAAATCGGCCAGGCAGCGGCCGTCGGTGTCAGAGGCTGCGACGATCGCGGCGAGCAGTCGCAGCTCGGCGCCGGAGAGCTCAGCGACGGCGTCGCGGGGCAAGCAGATCGTCGGCGCGCTATGTCGGGTGACGGCGTCAACGGGCTGGATGCGGCGACGGGTCACTGCGCCTGGCGCCGTTCGGCTTCGTACCGGGCGACGGTCTCGCGGTGGGTGAGCTCGGCCTCGACGGCGTGATGGACGGCCTGGTGGTAACGAGCTCGGGCGGCGGTCACCCGCCCGAGCGCCCACTCTTTGCCGGCGCGGTCCTCGGCCCGCACGGCCTCGACATAGGCGCGCACGGTGGCGGCGTACTCGAGGTGGGCGTCCTCCATCAGTGTGCGGGCCTGGGCCCATGCCGTCTCGGTCGCGGCGAGGGCCACGGTCAGCTCGGCATGGGTGGACGGTGGATCGGCAAGGCGGCCGATACCGTCCGTGCTCATGGCGTCTGAGCTGGAGCATTCGCGGTCCATCTAGACCTCACCCACTCATCCAGTTCGGCAAGGTAGAACCGACGCTGCGCCTTCGGACCATCGCCGAGGCGGTGCACCGGGAGCCCGAGATCCCGCTCATAAACCCGCAGCGTCTGCGGGGTGACGGACAGGTAGTCGGCTGCTTCGGCGGGGGTCATGAGCCGATCATGAACCTCGTTGTCAACTTTCATCTGTGTAGTTTCGCCCATTCGCCTCATACTAGGCGAGATGACAACAAGCATCAACGATGATCCATCTTCATCCGTCGACCTGGATGCCTACCGCCGGTACATGGTGCGACGCCGCTACAGCAAGGAAGTCGTCTGGGCGCGGTTCGCGAACGCGGTCCGCTGGGTCGAATGGTGCGATGACTGGCGGACCGCGACGTTCGACGATGTCGAATGCTGGATCGCCGAGCGGGACGTCTCGCCGGCGAGCTCGAGGAACCTGGTCGGCTACCTGCGGGCGTTCTACCGTTGGGCGATGCGACAGGGATCGTGCGACCGCGATCCGACCCAGATGGTCGACCCGTTCCACGTGCCGGGGCGCCTGCCACGACCGGCGACCGAGGAACACATCGCAGTCGTGCTGCGCGATGCCGAACCGCAGCTGGCGGCGATGGTGGCCTTGATGGCGGGCGGGGGTCTGCGCTGCTGCGAAGTGTCACGCCTCGATTGGTGCGACATCGATCTCGTCGGAGCGCGGGTGCGGATGACGGGCAAGGGGATGCGTCAACGCGTCGTCACGGTGTCGGATCGTGTGCGGGATCGTCTGGCGGCGCTGGACACGACCGCCGGCGCGGTGTTCGTCGGGCCATCGGGTCGCCGACTATCGCCGGCGCGGATCTCGCAGATCGTATGTCGTGCCTTCCGGGCGAAGGGAACGACCGTCGTCGCGCATCAGCTCCGTCACCGCTTCGCGACCCTGGCGTTACAGGTCGACGGCGCCGATCTGCTGATGGTCCGCGACGCGCTCGGGCACGCCAACGTCTCGACGACGCAGATCTACACCAAGGTCGTGCCGAGTCGGGTCGACGCGATGTCGCGAATCGTTTCGATCCCTTGACCAGGCGCATTAGCAGTCTCGGGCACATCGCGAATCGCGGTGACGTGCCTCGCCCCGGCCGTTGCACGTCGTGGCCTGCGCTGTGCGGTTGTGCCCGCATGACTGGCTACCCGGGAGGCAGGACCGGGCCCAATTGTTATCGGGTCGGCGGTGGTTCGTCGTTC
>DATHDT010000339.1:0-2717 GCA_035318905.1 Gemmatimonadales bacterium
GTGGCCGAGAAGTACCTGAAGAAGGGCGATAAGGTCTACATCGAGGGGCGGGTCGAGTACCGCACCTGGGAAGACAAAGAGAAACAAACGCGCTACGTCACCGAGATCATCGCGCGCGAACTGATCATGCTGTCGCCCAAGGGCGGTGGCGGCGAAGGCGCGAAGGTCGCCGCGCGGTCAGCCCCCGAAGGGAAGGCAGCGGAGTCGCTCGAAGCGTTCCCGGAGGCGCTGGATGAGGAGGACGACGATCTGCCGTTCTAGCCGCACGGTACTTCTGGTTCTGGCGGTGGTGCCGCTGACGTGGTCGGTTCTGCCTGCGCAGGACACCACGCAGGCGGCACCCGCCGCTATGGGCCAGGTTCCCACGAGCCACACCGTCTCCCGGGGCGAAACGCTCTGGTCGATCTCTCAGATGTATTTCGCCGACCCGCTCCTGTGGCCGGAGATCTACCGGCTCAACACCAACGTGGTCGAGGACCCGCACTGGATCTATCCGGGCGAGGTCTTGGTGCTCGGCCCCGTCGTAGGCGGGATCGCCCAGGGCGACACGGTGGTCGCGGTGCCGCAAGACACGAGCGCCGCGGCTGCCGACACGGTCCGCGCCCAACCGGGTGACACCATTGCGGCCGTCGTCCCCGTCGACACGATGCCGGCTGACACGACGCTGGTGTTCGTGGAGGCGCCGCCTCCGGAGCCGGTGGGTGAGTCGGGTGAGACGATGTTCGACCGCCGTCGCACGCCCCAGCAGCGCGTGCAGGACGTGCTGCGGTCGTACACGCATCAGCCGTACCGTCCGCTGCGTTCCGGCGAGTTCTATGCTGCCGGCTTCCTGACGGAAAACGAGCGGCTGCCGTGGGGCACCGTCATCGGCGTCACGAGCCCGCCCGCCATCTACCGGCTGTCGGATCGCAGCACGGCACTGCCCTACGATGAAATCTCGATCAAGCCGCCGTCGCGCGCGTCGTACCACGTCGGTGACTCGTTGCTGATCGCGCGCATCGACCGCGCTCTCGAATTCGGGGATTGGGGCGAAGTGGTCGTGCCGTTAGGGATCGCCCGTGTGACTTCGGTGGAGGAAGAGCAGGTGCTCGCCCGCGTTGTCACGCAGTTCGGCAGCATCCGCAACGGACGTCTGGCATTGCCGCTCGAGCCCTTCAAGAGCCCTGGGGAAGTCCGGCCCACGCCGGTGGAGCAAGGTCTCGCCGGTCACCTCTTGGCAAGCCGGGATGGGCGGCCGATCGCCGGCCCGCAGCAGTTCTTCTTCATCGACAAGGGCCGGTCCGAGGGCGTCGTGCCCGGCGACGTGTTCGAGGTGTACAAGCCCGCGGCCGGTGAGCTTGGATCCGCGTCGGAGGAAGTCCGCGCTGTACTGATGATCGTGCATACGCGCGAGCACTCGGCGACGGGCCTCATCCTGCAGATCATGCACCCCGGACTCGACCCACGTCTGCCGGTGCGGTTGATCAAGAAGATGCCTTCCTGACGGGCGGCCGGGCCCCGCCCGCTGCGGCGGGGCCCGGCACGTACGTGCCGTGATTCTCACCCTGCATCTCCTCGCCCTGGCGCTGTACGGATTGGCCACGGCGCTGACGCTCGCGCCCGTCGTCGGCCTGCGCGCCCCACCGCGTGTTCTCACGATCGCGTTGCCGTGTGCCGGCGCCGCCCTGCACGTGGTGGCCGTCTCGCAACTCACGCTCATTGGCCTGGCGCCCGCGCTGTCGATGCTCGCCCTCTGTCTTGTGCTGTTGCAGCTCGCGACGGAGCGGCTCGTGCGCGGTTCCGCGGTCGGCTTTTTCACGGGACCGGTGGCCGCCGGTCTCGTCGGGCTCGCGCTCCTGATCGGGCTCGCGCCCGGCGCCGAACCCTCCGCCGGACGCAACGTCTGGTTTATCTTGCACGTCGCGCTCAGCGTGATGGGTCTCGCGCTCCTTGCCCTCGCGTTCATCGCGGCGGCGCTGTACCTGCTCCAATTCCGCGAGCTGAAGGCCCGGCGCTTCGGGCAGGTCTTCCAGCTGTTTCCGCCACTCGAGCGTCTCGATCAGTTGAACCGGGTCGCGCTCGTGGCGGGGTTTCCCGCACTCACCCTGGGGGTGCTCCTGGCTCTGGGATATGCCGCGCGGTTCGCCGGCGGGCTCCACGTCGGGAAGGCACAGATCGTGTGGGGGCTGTTCACCTGGGCGGTCCTGGGATGGGCCGTGTGGGTGCGCGTGGTGCGCCGGTGGGACGGGCGGCGTGCCGCGTTTGCGAGTATTGCGGGGTTCTCGGCGGTGCTCCTCGTCTATCTGGCGCTCAAGCTCGCCCAACCGGGTGCTGAGCGGTTCCTATGAACGACGGGGCCGCGATGGGCATCAAGGTGCTGGGTGTGAACCACCGCACCGCGCCCCTCGAGGTGCGGGAGCGCTTCGCGCACGGGGCCCATGAGGTGCCCGGCGCCCTCTCGCGCGTCATCGCCGCCGGGGCCGCCGGAGGCGTGCTGCTCTCCACCTGTAATCGCACGGAGTTCTATCTGGTCGCAGAAGAGGAAGGCGTCGCCGAAGCGGTCTGGGACCTGCTCGGGGAGCGCTTGGACAGCGGGGCGGCCGCGCGCGAGTACGGGTACATCGCCCGCGACCGCGACGCCGTGCGCCACTTGTATCGCGTGTCGTCCGGGCTCGACTCGATGATTCTGGGCGAATCGCAGATCCAGGGGCAGGTGCGTGAGGCGTGGGAAGCATCGC
>DATHDT010000340.1:0-4931 GCA_035318905.1 Gemmatimonadales bacterium
GCCGTGCCGCTCGATCGCCGTGCCGAGGGTGACGACCGTCCCCGCGGTCTTGCTCATCTTCGCGCCTTCCCACAGGACGTAGCCGTGCGCCCAGACCGCGCGTGGCAACGGCAGGTCCGCGGCGAGCAGCATCGCCGGCCAGATCACGCAGTGGAAGCGCGTGATGTTCTTGCCGATGATGTGCAGATCGGCGGGCCACAGTTTCTCGTAGCCCGCGCCCGGGAAGCCCGTCGCCGTCAGGTAGTTGATCAGCGCGTCGAACCAGACGTAGATCGTCTGATCGGCGTCACCGGGGAAGGGAATGCCCCAGGGCAGCCGCTGGCGCGAAATCGAGACGTCCTGGAGCCCCGCTTCGAGTAAGCGGATGACTTCGTTGCGGCGGATCGCCGGCTCGACCGACAGCTCCCCCGACGTGATCCGCTCCAGCACGCGATCCCTGTAAACGCTGAGCCGAAAGAAATGATTCCGCTCCTTAGTCGGCACGAGCGTCAGCGTCGGATGCTCGATGCAGTGCCCGTCCACGATCTGCGCGCCCTGCTTGAACTCCTCGCACCCGGTGCAGTAGAGCCCCTCGTAGTCGGCGACGAACATGTCGTCGGGGCGGCGCTGCTGGATGCGCTCGAGCAGCGCGACCACGCCGTTGATGTGGCGCGGCTCGGTGGTGCGGATCCAGTCGTCGTTGCTGCACCCGAGCCGCTTCCAGTAATCCGCGAACACCCCCGCCATCCGGTCGACCCAGGCGCGCGGGGTCACACCGCCGCGCTCGGCGGCCTGAATCACCGACTGGCTGTGCTCATCCATCCCCATCAGGAAATGCACCTGGTCGCCGCGCAGCCGGCGATAGCGCGCGATGCAGTCGGCGCCGACTTTCTCGAGGGCGTGCCCCAGATGGGGGTCGCCGTTCGAGTAATCGATGGCGGTCGTGAGGTAGAACTTCGACACGAGACCCTAGAGACTGATCTGTGCGAGCGGGACAACGCGGGTACTGCCGTCCTCGGCGCGCAGGGTCACGCGCTCGCGGAAAATGTCGATCGCCAGCACCCGCTCGAGGCCGTCGGGCGTGCGAACGACTTTCCCCTCCTTGGGAAAGCGTTTGCGCTGCTGAACGTAGAAGTCGTGCTCGTAGTGGAGGCAGCAGAGCAGGCGGCCGCAGGGCCCGGAGATCTGCGTGGGGTTCAAGGAGAGCCCCTGGTCCTTGGCCAGCGACAGGCTCACGGGCCGGCCCTCGGGCAGCCAGCTCGCAATGCACAGCTGCCGCCCGCAGCGCCCGATGCCGTCGAGCCGTTTCGCCTCGTCGCGCGCGCCGATCTGGCGCAACTCGATGCGCGTGCGGAACACGCCGGCCAGGTCGCGGACCAAGGCCCGGAAATCGACGCGCTGTTCGGCGGTGAAATAGATGGTGAGCTTGCGGCGGTCCCACTGCCACTCGGCGTCCGACACCTTCATCGGCAGGCTGTGGTCGCGCACCCGGTCGCGCACCTTGCGGCGTACGTCGTCCTCGGTGCGGCGCAGCTCGCTCTCGACGCGGAGGTCGGCGTCGGTCGCGCGGCGGACCACGCGGGATTCGACGGTCGCGGGAGCTTCGCTCAGGGAGCAACCGTTACAGCGCGAGCAGCGCTTGACCGCGCCGTCTCCCAACGCCGACACCCGGCCGCAATCCTGCCCCCGCTCCACCTCTACGATCACGGGATCGTCGAGGCGCAGCGAGGTGGGGTCATCGGTCGGCCAGCTGAAATATGCCTTACGGTTCCCTTTGAACCGGACTTCGACCACGAAGGTCAACGAAGGTCAACTCATTTCTCGGTCAGCGCACCCATGGAAAGGTACTTCTCCTCGCGCCGTTTGAGGAGCTTGTCGATCTTGAGCTTCGTCAACTGCCTGAGGTGGCGCTTCAAGGCCTCGCTCAGGGATTCTGCGGCGGTTTCGGGATCGGCGTGGGCGCCGCCCGCCGGCTCGGGAATGATCTCGTCGATCACGCCCAGCTCGAGCAGGTCCTTCGCGGTGATCTTCAGGGCCTCCGCGGCCCGCTCACGCTGTGTCGCGTCCTTCCATAGAATGGCGGCACACCCCTCCGGTGAGATCACGGAGTAGACGGAGTTCTCGAACATCAGCACCCGGTCGGCGAGGCCGACCGCGAGCGCTCCGCCCGAGCCCCCTTCGCCGATCACCGCGGTGATGATGGGCGTCTTGAGCGACGCCATCTCGATCAGGCTGCGCGCGATCGCTTCGGCCTGGCCCCGTTCCTCTGCCCCGAGCCCGGGGTACGCGCCCGGCGTATCGACCAGCGTGATCACCGGCGCGTCGAACTTCTCGGCCAGGTGCATCAGGCGCATCGCCTTGCGGTAGCCCTCGGGATGGGCCATCCCGAAATTGCGGCGCAGGTTTTCCTTGGTATCGCGGCCCTTTTGATGGCCGATGGCCATGACCGTCACGCCGTCGAGCCGGGCCCACCCGCCCACGATCGCGGGGTCGTCGCGGAAGAGGCGGTCACCGTGCAGCTCGACGAAATCGGTGAAGACGGTGTTCAGGTAGTCGAGGGGGTAGGGGCGCTTGGGGTGCCGGGCGACCTGGACGCGTTGCATCGGCGTCAGGTTCTTGTAGACCTCGACGCGCAGCTCCGCCAGCTTGGCTTCGAGCGGGCGCAGCTCCTTGGTCACGTCCACCGTGTCTCCGGCGGCGCGCTTCATCTCCTCGATCTGGCGTTCCAGCTCGAGGAGGGGCCGCTCGAAGTCCAGTGTATGCGTCGCCATGCGGTGCCCTCTATGCGCGTACGAGGTGGACCCGGTCCGCTCCCAGCAGGTCCTTCAGTGCCGCCATCAAATCGTCGGCGGCATCGACCCGCAGGGACCGGCTGCGCAGCCGGGCCGTCGGTGCTTCGCCGTTGCCTTCCCCCGCCCACTCAACCAGCACCGGCGTGGGTCCCGGATGCGCGGCGCAGAGCGCCGCGATCGCCCGGGTCGTTTCGGGGTCGGGCCGGGTCCCCACCGTCCAGCGCAGGGCGATGCCGATCGCGCCACTCGGCTTCAGGTCCTCGAGGGGGCGGGCCCCTTCGACAATGAAGGGTGCCTGCTCCTCGCCGCGGTCCCGGGCGCTGTACCCGCCCGTCAGCAGCAGGGCCCCGTCCGGCTTGATCACGCCGTTCAGCTTCGCCCACGCCTCCGGGAAGACCAGCGCTTCCGCGGTGCCGTGGAAGTCCTCGAGCGTGAGCCGGGCGTATTCCGCCCCGGTCTTCTTCGACGTCTGCCGTTTGACCACGGTCATGACGGCAGCCACGGTGATCTTCTGATCGGTCCAGGCGCCCAGCGTAGCCGTCGTACGGGTCCCGAAAAGCTCCACCTCCGCGCGGTACTTGGCGAGGGGGTGCCCGGAGATGAAGAAGCCCAGCACGGCTTTCTCGCGCGTCAGGCGCTCGTGTTCCGTCCAGGGCGCCACCTCGGGAAGGGGGGACGAGGGGCGGGGCACGGGCGTCGCCTCGCCGAACAGGCCGTGCTGGCCCGAGGTGCGCTCTTGCTGGCGCACCTGCGCCTCACTGAACGCATGATCGAGCGCGGCGACGAGCTGGGCGCGATGCCCGCCGAGGGAGTCGCAGGCGCCGGCGTCGACCAACGATTCGATCACCCGCTTGTTGCACAGCCGCAGATCGATGCGGTCGCACAGCTCGACGAGGGCGCGATAGGGTGCGGCGGTCCGCCCCGCGATGATCGAGGCGATGGCGCCCTCACCGACGTTTTTCACGGCGCCGAGTCCGAAGCGAATGCGCTGGTCGCCGACCACGGTGAACTTGAACCCGGACTCGTTCACATCGGGGGCGAGCACCTCGAGCCCCAGCTCGCGGGCTTCGTTGATGTACCGGACGACGCTGTCGGTGTCGCCGATGACCGACGACAGCATCGCGGCCATGAACTCGGCCGGGTAGTACACCTTGAACCACGCGGTCTGATAGGAGAGGATCGAGTAGGCGACCGCGTGTGATTTGTTGAACCCGTAGCGCCCGAAGGTCTCGATCTGCGCCGCGATGTCCTCGATCACGCGGCGGTCGTGGCCGCGCTGCACGGCGCGCTGCACGAAGTTCGTCAGCTCCTCCTGGATCAACTCCTTGATCTTCTTGCCCACGGCTTTGCGCAGCACGTCGGCTTCGGCGAGCGAGTAGCCCGCGAGCACGTTCGCGATGCGCATCACCTGCTCCTGGTAGGTGATCACGCCGTAGGTGGGCGCGAGGATCTCCTCGAGGGCGGGGTGCGGGTAACGCACCTTCTCGCGCCCCAGCTTGCGGTTGATGAAGACGAGGTGCATCCCCGTGTCGAGGGGGCCGGGTCGCATCAAAGCATTCGTGGCCACCAAATCGTCAAATCGGTCGCACTTCATGTTGCGCAGGCAGTCGGTGGCGAGCGGCGACTCGAACTGGAATACGCCCGCCGTGCGTCCCGAGCGGAGCAGGGCGTAGACCTTGGGGTCCTCGAGATCGGGCTGCTCCAGGTCCACCGTGACGCCGTGGAGCTCCTTCACCATCTGGGCCGCGTCGTGCAGCACGGTGAGGGTCTTCAAGCCGAGGAGGTCGATCTTGAGCATCCCGACCTTCTCGAGCGCGACCATGTCGTACTGCGTGATGATCGCGTCGGTGTCCTTGGGGTCCAGGCACACCGGCACGTAGTCGGAGAGCGGACCCGGCGCGATCACGATGCCGGCGGCGTGCACCGACGAATGGCGCGCCAGACCCTCGATGCGAGAGCCGAGTTGCAGCACCTTGCGGATGCGCTCGTCCTGCGCCGCCGCGGCTTTCACTTCTGGTACCTTCTCCGCGGCCTCGCTGAGCGTCAAGGAGAACCCGGGGCCCGACGGAATCAGCTTCGTGAGCCGGTCCACGTCGCCCATCTCGACGCGCAGGGTGCGGGCGACGTCACGGAAGGCCGCGCGCGCCTTGAGCGTCCCGA
>DATHDT010000341.1:0-5809 GCA_035318905.1 Gemmatimonadales bacterium
GTAAGCTGGGCCTGAACCTGCCGGCTGTCCACGAACGGTACGCAGTCGGCCTGACCGACGCTGCGCAGACATTGGGTGTTGCCGGTGACGGAATATCGCATCGTCGTGCGGATGTTCGACCGCCGGCGGCCGAAGAAACTCGGCGGCCGGAACGCGAACGCCACGGTCGCGTTCTGCTGGTTGCGTTCATTCTTGAACAGGTTGCCGGCCGCGACCTGCTCGGTTCGTCCCTCCGTCGCGTCGTAGCTGGTGAGCACGCCCCCGACCCACGTGAGCGAGAGGGACGGCGTGAGCGACCGTTCGGTGCTGCTCGTGACGGAGACGCTCGCCAACCCGAAGGTGGCCTGCTCGCTCAGCGCCTGCGTGCGGCGGTAGGTGGCCTGAGCGGTGAGACTCGACAGCACGCGGCCGATGTTGCGGCGTGACGGTATCAGCGACCAGGAGAGGGTGCCGTTGGGCCAATCCCGGGTACGCGTGCGGATGGGGACCTGCTGGTTGGCGCGGAGCGCCCAGATCACACCGCTGGTGCGGCGATAGGTCGCGTTCACGCGCAGGCCGAGTGGGAGCGCCGCCGAGCCGCCGCCCGTGAGCGTGGCATTCTCCGCCGCCGATGCCGCCGTGAGGCCGCCCGTTTGCCGAAACTCGTCGAGGCTGCCGAGGCCGAGCTGGTAGCCGAACGTGGGGAAGCCCCCCGCGCGGTTGAAGCTCGAGGTCCGCTGCCGGCTGTACGACACGTCGACGTTGCCGAGCCGGCCGAACCAGCGGGCGAGTGCGGTGGAATCGCCGAACACCTTCTGCGCCAAGCGCCGGGGGTCCAGCTGGGTCCCGGCGTCGAAACGCCGCACGTTGGTGAACGCCGCGGGAACGCGGAAGGCGCCCGCCGTGTCGCCGATCTCGCGCACCGGTTCACGGGCGTTGGGGTCACGGGCGAACGAGAACGACGACGCGAGCGTCGCGCGCGGTCTGATCCAGGTGCCGAACCGTGGCGTCACGTTCACGTTGGTGGCAAAGGTGCGCTGCGTCTCGATGCCGATGTTCTGTCCCAGGAGCGAGCTGCTTCCCTGCTGGATCAGGCGACCGACCGTGGTGGAGTCGCCGTAGTCTCGCAGGTCGCGCGTCGACGCGACATCCACCCGCATGGTGACCCCGGTGAGCGGTACAAGGTCGACCGACCCCGAGTTGCGCCACAACCGCGTCCGCGACAGCGCGGGGGGCAGTGTGTCCGTGGGCCGATACACGGGGACATCGTAGGTGAAGCGCTCGGCGTCCGCGCCCACGAATCCCGATCGCAAGCGGATCGCCGACGGGTTCAGGCGAATGCGCCGCCCGCCGATCCTCACGCCCGTCGGACCCGGCAAGAGGACGTAGTCGAGATTCAGTGTGTAGTTCGAGGTCACCGCCTGCGACAGATCGGATCGCGCATTGCCGGTCGTGTAGGTCCCGGTGACGGCGATCGGGTCGAGTAACAATCGACCCAGGCCGTCGTCGGCGCGCTTCACGCGGCGGGCCGCGAAGCTGTAGGTCGACGCTGAGGCGCGCGGGGTCCTGAGACCCGCGATCGCGTCGGCCCGCAGATCGGTGCCGCGCAGATAAAACAGCTCCGTCGTCGTCGTCGTGCGGCGCGCCGTAATCGGGATCGAGAGTCCCCAGCGCTCCGGCAGAAACCGGTCGAACCGCACCGTCGCCGCGACGCTCGCGGCGTTGTCGGTGCTGTACGACGGATCCTCGCCGAGCTGGCGGAATTGGCCGTCGCGTCGCGACAGACTCACGGCGACATCGGCGACGTCGGCCGCGGAGAGCGTGAGATCCACCGCCCCGGCGGCGCCGGGGTCTTGCACCACGTCGCTCACGCGGATGTCGTCGACCCACACCTCCGCTTCGTCCACGAAGACACGGGTGTTCACGCGCCAGATCCCCGCCGCGATCTCCTGGACGCGCGCGAGATTCGGGGGCGCGGTGCCCGGGTCGCGCACGTGCACGATGTAGGGGCCGTCGCACATGACATACGAGGAGTCGGGAGTGAGGAGCGTGGAGTCGGGGCAGCCGGGATACACGCGCGCGGTATCCCCCCGCAACCACGCCTGTTCGATGTGCGCGCGCAGCAGCAGCCAGCGCTCGAAATCGACGACTACTTCCGGTTCCCATGACGCGGTGCGCGCCGGCGCGTGATACAGATAGAAGTTGTCCTGGTCCTTCCCCGCTTTGATGAAGAACTCGAGGTCGCCGTCCTCCCACCCGGGCCCGCGCCCGCGCGCCCAGACGCGCAGTTTCTTGTACTTGAGGAAGTTCTTGTCACCCTCGGTTGTGAACCGCAGATAGGCTTCGGCCCGCTCTCCCCGGCCCAGGCCGCGCGCCAGGAGGCGCATGGACCGCTCGTTGATCTGGGTGGCGCCCAGCTGGAAGCCGGCGTCGCGACGGCCCGCGGCGTCGGTCACGCCGGGCGGGGGCGCGTAGCCCAGATCGCGGTTCTCGGTGCTGACGACCGACGCCACGACCTCGCCGACGCCCGTGCCGCGGTCGCCGCCGAGCCCGGCGATCGGCGTCTCCGCGCGTTTGACCCACGAGCTCCCCACGAGCCGCACGCGCGACAGCGCGAAGTACACCTGAGGGTCGGGCTCACCCGGCAGGGCCGTCGCCGGCGTGACGATCGTGATCCGCAAGGCCTGGACCTGCCGCAAGTTGGGCTCGCCGATGCGCAGCGTGTCGCTGCGGAAGGGGATGCGGTACAGCCGCCATCCGGCGGCCCCACCCGACGGGTCCGGCGTCATGCCGCCATCGCGGACGTACGTGCGATCGTCGCCGATCGGAAAGACGTAGCGCACGACGTTCTCCGCGGTCTTCACGCCGGCGGCCACGTCGAGCGCAAAGTCGCCGTCCTGATCCTCGGTGTCGACGAAGCCGTTGTGACGCCCGCAGCGAGAGCGCAGGTCGCCGAACGCATAGGGCACGAGCTGACCGTGCTCGGTCGCGCTGCACAGCGGCAGCGTGTCGATCACCGTGTCGCTCGTCGCGTCCTTGATGCCGTCCAAGACACGATCAGAGAGGATCCCTTCGTCGTTGAGGGTCGCGCTCCACGTGTGCGTGCGTGGATCGCGCTCGGTGTCGAGACGTCCCGCCCCGGCTTCGCGGATGCCGTAGTAGGTCGTGTCGCCACTCGCGTCCACGGTGAAGGAGTCGGGCTCGAACGCGAGCCCGTCCTCGAATACCGAGCCGAAGTCGAAGAGGATCGCCGTCTGGTTCGCTTTGGCGACCCGCTTGCCGTCCTCCCACACCCAGAACTCCAGGAACTCAACCCGCGACAGGTCGATCCCCGTGGGGGAAAGGGTTTGGGTGATGGAGCGCCACCGCGGGGCGTTCTGCGCCGGTCGCACCCAATTGGGGAGGCCGGAGCGACTGCTGGCGAGCCCCATGACCGTGTCCGGCTTGAGCATCAGCCACAGCACCGGCTCGACGGCCTGCGTCTGACCGACCACGCGGATCGTGGGATCGATCTCCTGCGCCAGGAACTGCACGGGCTCGAATCGATTGTTCCGGACATTGTACGGCAGCGCCTGCCATGTGAGGGCTGCGGCGTTGATCGGGTCGAACGACCCGAGAATCCCGTACGGCTCGGCGCCACGCACCGCGGAGGGAATGCTGCCCCAATGCCAAGAGTTCTCGGCGAGCGAGATGAAGCGTCCCGCCTCCGCTTCGAACTCCTCGAGGTACGCCTGACCGAAGCGATTGGGGCTGGGCTTCGAGACCGCGACCTCCGCCGAGACATTCAAGAAAGAAGGGGCCTCGGTGCGAACGCCGGGGAGCGCGTCGGCCACGCGCGTGAGCCACGCGGGCTGGAAGCGCAGCTCGGTGGAAAGCCCGCCGATGAAGCTCGATGACGGCTCGAACCCGAGGGGAGGCCGGTTGAAGGTGCTTTGCTCGTTCTGGAAGAGGCCCGTGAGGTTCACCTGCCCCGTGGCGCCAAGGTCGTAGCGCGCGGCGAGCCCGTAGATCGAAGTGGGCGCGACCGTGAACGCGGCGCGCTCCTCGAATTGGGCGCGCACCTGGGCGGCGCCCCCCTGGAACAGGGAGTCGGCGTTCTTGAACAGCACCTGGCCGGTGCTGTAGTCGATCGTATAGTCGGTGCCGGCCGTGAGAAGCGTGTTGCGCACGTAGATGCGCTCGCTCCCTTCGCGGATCTGGAAACTGTTCAACGACAGCACCGACCGGTCCGAAGCCGCGGCGTCCACGTGTACCCGCAGCGCGAACACCGACGGCGGCCCCAACGTGGAGAGGTCGGCGCGAGGGGTGCGGTACAGCGAGTCGTTGCGCTCGGCAGGGGTGAGGCGACTGGAGTCGGCGAAGGGAGTCAGGTGCGGAAAGATCGCGAAGAAATCGCGCACCGGCGCCCCCGCGTTGGGGTCGCGGGCGCGCGGGAACAGCCGGTTGTACTGATCGAACCTGCTCTCGTCGTTGTCGAGCGCGAGGCCGAGGAGCGACAGGTACGTGGCGCCGCCAGGTGAGCGCTCGCGGCGATTCACGCTCAAGGCGAGGGCGACCGTCTCCCGGTTGATCTCCGTCCCGCCGATACGATACGCGCTGCGGATCTCGAAGCGGAACGAGGGTAACGCGGCGGTCGCGCCGGGCTTGGGGTCGTACACGAGGCGCAGCGTGTCGATCACCGACGTGTCGGCATCGGCGCTCACCGGGAACGTGCCGATCGAATCCGCGCCACTCGCGGTGATGTAGGAGACCGCGAGGTAGTCGTTCTGGTCGAGCCGGTTGGCGAGGGCGAACCACGTACCCGTCGCGTCGACGTAGTAGTCCTTGCCCTCCTGCAGGATCTCCCACTCGAAGGGCCCCTCGCGCTGCGTGCAGTCGATCAGCACACCGGCGCCGGAGGCGCCCGCTCCGCAGGCAACGGCCCGCACGCCGCCCGCGTTCTGGTTGCTCGACGAGCCGGGGAGGACGGCGCGGCGCCGGTACACGTGCAGGTTGCCGACGGTGAGCGGATCGGGACGCGCCACCTGGTCGAGCGCGAGGATGTCGATCGCCGGATACGCCGGGAGGGCCGAGGGATCGATGACGAAAAAGAAGCGCCCGGGCTCGTAGTCCAGGTCGCGGGCTTCGCGGTCGATCGGCTGGCTCGTGGTTTCGCCCACCGTGTAGAACCGGTCCTTCACCACGTTGCCCTTCTGCTGGGC
The DNA here is from genome assembly GCA_035318905.1 of Gemmatimonadales bacterium. Classification (GTDB taxonomy): domain Bacteria; phylum Gemmatimonadota; class Gemmatimonadetes; order Gemmatimonadales; family GWC2-71-9; genus 20CM-2-65-7. The sequence goes on from DATHDT010000341.1 coordinate 5,181, forward strand.
GAAGATGCCGCGGAACTCGATGGGGCCGACCTGCGCAATCGCCTGCACGCCGAAGTTGTTCGCGGGGATCGCGGCACTGATGAAACGCGAGGCGGGCGCCTGGAACGTGACGTTGCCGGCCTCCACGCGCCGCAGGACCTCGTCCTCGAGTCCCTCGTACCACACCTGCAGGTTGTTATTGGCGTCGAACTCGCGCTGGCTGTCGAAGTCGACATTGATGTGCAGCCGCCGGCCCACGACGCCGGCGGTGCGAATCGCGTATTGCGGATTCGGCGTGATCGTCGGGAATCCCCCCGCGCATCCCGACAGCGCCAGCTGCCGCTCTTCCGACGAGCAGCGCAGGTTGCGGAACTGATCGGCCTTGAGCTCGAAGCGCACGTTCAGCTCCATGCCGAGGTCGGCGTAGGGACCGAGCAGGCCGCCGACGCCGGCGGCCTGAAAGGCCGGCGCGGGCGTCGCCGCCGGTGTCTCCGCGAGCGCCGGGGGAGCGGCGAGCATTCCCAGCGTGAGGCCCGGTCGCCGCCCCGCGAGCACGGCCTCGGCCCAGCGGGCGGCGAGGATCGACGGCGGCACGCGTGGTCCTAACCGGCCGCCGGGTGCCAGGGCCGGATAGTGCACGGTTACGAATG
>DATHDT010000342.1:0-2233 GCA_035318905.1 Gemmatimonadales bacterium
CCCGCCGCCGATCGTCCCGGCGGCGGCCGTGATGCCGTCGCGTACGTAATCGAAGGGGCGTTGCCCCATCAGGCGGGCGCCCTGCAGACTCGCCGCCCCGAGCGCGAGCGCGATGATCATCGCGATCACGTCGAACTGCTCCAGCCCTTGGGCGTCGCGTCGCATGAAGGCTGCGCCGAGCAGGACGACGGTGATGGCGAGCCAGGGCGCATCGGGCCCGGGCGTGACGTTGTGGCGCCGAACGAGCAGCGCGGCGGCGCCGGTGAGCGCGAGGGCACACAGGGTGACGTTCAGCCCCCACGGCTGGGCGCGGAGCAGGAGGTCGCCGATGATGCCAAGGACGAGTCCGGCCGCGAGGATCTCGAGACTCATTTTTGTCTTCATACGGCAGCCTTTGTCGGGAGGGCGCCGAAGCGGCGCTCTCTGGTTTGGAAGTCGGCGGTGGCCTCGGCGAGGTCCGCGGCGTTGAAGTCGGGCCACATCCGGTTCGTGAACCATAGCTCGGCGTAGGCGCTCTCCCACAACAGGAAGTCGGAGAGACGTTGCTCGCCGCCCGTGCGGATCACGAGATCCGTGTCCGGCAACACGGTCCCGGCGCGGATCGCCGCGCGCGCGGAGTAATCCACGGCGAGGCGCAGGTGGAGCCGGGTGCCGCCGGCGGTCGCCTCCTCCGCACCGGCGATCGCCGTCACCAAGGCGGCGGGGAGGCGGTCTCGTCTCCCGATCACCGACAGGCGGACGCCTTTCTCGGCGAGTGGCGCGACCTCGCGCTGCAGGTAGCGTGCGAACAGGCGCATGAGGATGAAGATCTCCGCCCGCGGCCGCTTCCAGTTGTCCTCGGAAAACGCGTACAGAGTGAGCGCGGTGATGCCGAAGTCCGGGGCGGCGGTCACAACGCGGTGCACGGCTTCAGCGCCGGCGCGATGTCCGGCGCCGCGCGGCAGCCCGCGGCGCGTGGCCCAGCGGCCGTTGCCATCCATGATGATGCCGACGTGCAGAGAAGTACTTTGTTGCACAAAGCTAGTCCTCAAAAAAAAGGGGCCGTCAACGCGCGCGGGTGGCGCGGATCAGGGCCTCCATGTGGTCGAGATAGCGCTCCAGCGCGCGCCGTCCATGCGCGGTGAGGCGGTACTCGGTCTTGGGCACGCGCCCCTCGAACGACTTCACGCACGTCACGTACTCCGCGTCCTCGAGTTTGCGCGCGTGCACGCTCAAGTTACCGTCGGTCGTGTGGAGCAAGCCCTTCAGCTCGTTGAACGTGAGACTCTGGTTGACCGCCAGCGCGCTGACGATGGCGAGGCGCACGCGCTCGTGGATCAGCCGGTCGAGCTCCGGCGCGCGCGCTTTGGCGGCGACCTTCACCGGCCGCTCCGATTCACTTGGCGTTGCCCGTGCTGCATTGGATTTAGCCACCGTACCTCCGTGCGATAATCCAGCCGAACACGATGTGCAGGCCGCCGAATCCCACGGCCATGAACCAGGGCCAAAACCGAGCCGGGGTGAACAGCGCCACGGCACCGAGCAAACAGAAGCACAGACCCATCAGGGGTACGATCCGTACCGAGAACGCCCCTGCCGTCATCACGCCCGTGCCATACAGCAACAGCCACATCCCGGGCATCGTGGGGAACAGCCCCACCTGGTGCAAGGCGATCGTCAACAGCCCGCCCACGAGCAGCGGCGGTAAAAACGCGAGCCCGAACCGGCGCCCCGGCCCCGAGAGCAGGGGATCCTTCGCGGCGCGCGCCTTGAGCACCATCGCCGTGCCGCCGATCGCGACGCCGAGCACCGCGTCGCTGAGCCACACCGCCAGCCACGCGGCATCGGTGCGTTGCTGCGCCGCGACCCACGTAGCCACGAGCGCCGTCACCCCGACGGCCACCGTGCCCCAGCCGGGCACCGCGGTGAACGAGCCGGCGCGCTCCATGGCGGAGCGGATGTAGCTCAAGTTATCGAGCGCCCGGTCGCTGAGGGGCCGCGGCTCCGTCATGTGCTGAGAAAGTAGGGGGTCAGGGGCACGTTTGTCAAGTACTTTGTAACGTAAAGCGCTATCGGGTATTGGCTATCGGCTATCGGCTATCGGCTATCGGGTAGTGGCTCACCTGTCCTTGAGTCTCCTCACGAGCTTCAATCCAGACCAAACGTCGTCCACCGCGACGACCTTAACATCAACCAGGCCGATGTCCAGCGCGATCGACCGAATCACGTCCTCGGTGAGATCCGTGGGCACGCC
>DATHDT010000343.1:0-2323 GCA_035318905.1 Gemmatimonadales bacterium
GGGGATCCCGAAGTCGCCCTCGTCGGTTTGCCCGTGAATCAGGTCGGCGGTCGCGGGCTTCGAGACGATCACTTCGGGGACACCGACGTGGCGCGCCAGGGCCCAGACTTGCGTCTTGAACAGGTCGCCCAGCGGATTGACCGGCGGCGAGTCGTCGGCGTGCCAGGTGAAGTAGCCGAGCAGCCGCTCGGACTTGTTGCCGGTGCCGAGAGGGAGGGCTTTGTGTTTGGCGGAGAGATCGAAGAGTACGATCATCCGCTCGCGCGAGATCACGTTGCCGCGGCGCCCGGGATCGACGTCGCCGACCTGCTTCAGATAGCCATCCACCGCCTCGCTCACGTCAATCGTCACGGATTGAATACCGAGCTGATCGATCACGAGCTGGGCATGCGCCAGGGAGTCGGGGCTCGAGTCGCGGTACGGCATCCGCACGCCGATTACGTTCTCCTTGCCGAGGGCTTCGGCGGCGAGAAAGGCCGTGAGCGCGGAGTCGACGCCCCCCGAGAGACCGACGATCCCTTTCTTGAAGCCGCGGCGCGTAACGACCTCATCGCGCAGGAAGCTGACCAACCACCTCTGCGCCAATGCACAATCGATGGCGAGGGGGTCTTCGGACTCCTCGCCCCTCCCCACCACCTGCATGGGGGTGGGACGTGGGGCGTGGGGCGTGCGCGCGCCGTTGGTCGCAGGATCGAACTTGACCTTGGCAGGCTTCGACTTGCCGAGCCCCTTCGTGAGCACGGGCAGCGCACTTCGCAAATCGGCGAGGAGAGGCGAATCCGCTCGGGCATCCGTGAGCTTCTCGAGGTCGACGTCGGCGGTGATTAGCGCTTCCTCGAACAGCGGCCCGCGCACGACGACGTTGCCCATCGGGTCGATCAGCGCCGAGGCGCCGGGGAAGCCCTTGCCGCCCTCGAAGCCCACCAGATTCGCGAGCGCGACGAAGACCCCATGCTCCTCGGCGATCCCGCGGACTATGCGCTCCCAACGAATCACAGACGCCGGAAGGCGCGAGCCGTCCTCATCCATCCCGCTGCCCCTTGCCGGCGACGCACTCGGCACAATCAGCAGCTGCGCTCCCTCGAGCGCCGCCACCGTCGCGGCGAGGGAGTGCCAGGCGTCCTCGCAGATCAGGATCGCCGCGCGCCCTCCCCACGATGTGTCGAACGCCCGCACGCCCTCCTGCCCGCGATCGACGAAGCGCTCCTCGTCGAAGACGCCGTAGGTGGGCAGGAAGACCTTGCGATGCACGTGCCGCACCTCGGGCTTCTGTTTGCCGAGCGTCACGTACAAACACGAGTTGTGGATGTGATTCTGGAACTTCTCGTAGAAGCCGATCGAGACGTCGATGGGCGGGCCCTGATACGCCGATGCCAGATCGCGCAGCAGGGTCCCCGCAGTGACGGCGACTTCTTTGACGCCTCCCTCAACGAAGTATCCCGAAGTCGCGGTCTCCGGAAAGACGATGAGGTCGGGTTTGGGATCGAGCTTGGCGGCCTGGGCAATGACACCGCCGATGCGCGCCACGTTCCCGGCGTAGTCGCCCTTGGCGGGGCGGAACTGGGAGATGGCGAGGCGGACGGGCATGGGGGAAAGATACGCAGATCGGTTTTGACCGTGCGCCCTTGGGGGAGGACAGTCCACGCCGCGTCCCGTTCCCACGCTGAAGCGTGGGCCCGACACTGCACTGCGCCTTAGGCGCAGTGATTCATTGGGCCCACTCTTTAGAGTGGGGACACCGATTGGTCGGGTTCGGCATCAATGCTTTACCCGCGCACCGATCGCCCGCAGCCGTACTCGCGCGTCTTCACTGAGGTCGGGCATGGTGCCGTCGGCGATGACCGCCTCGAGGTCGCGGCGCGCCTCAGCGGTCCGCCCGACCTCCAGGAGCATGGTGCCACGGTTCGAGAGCGCGACGACGAGGCCGGGGTCGCGTGCGAGCGCCGTGTCGAAGTGCGCCAGGGCCGAGTCGTTCTGGTGGAGGTGGCGAAACGCCACACCCAGATTGTTGTGCGCGGTGGCGCTGCCGCCGCCGAACTGGACGCTGATGCGCCCGTGGACGATAGCGCTGTCGTATTTCCCCGATTGGTCGAACGCGTTCGTGAGGTTCTCGTGGGGCTCGCGCATACGCGGCGCCTTCTGCAGGGCCGAGCGAAAATCGCTGATGGCCTGCTCGAAGTCGCCCTGCCGCAAGGACACCGTGCCGCGGTTGTTGAGGGCGTTCGGGTACCCGGGCTTGGCCGCGAGCGCCGCCGCGAAGTCGCTGAGCGCGCGGTCGTCGTCATGCATGTGGGACCGCGTCAACCCGCGGTTCGAGAGGACC
>DATHDT010000344.1:0-9221 GCA_035318905.1 Gemmatimonadales bacterium
ATGGGCTTGTGGGGCGCGGTCACCGGGTTCGCTGGTGGTCTCCAGGGCCGGACCGATCTCCAGCGGAGCGCGCGGCAGGCGGTCTTCGCCATGTTCGCGGCCCTCGTCGTCGCCGTGATTTGTCTCGAGGTTGCGATCTTCCAGCACGACTTCAACGTGGCGTACGTCGCCGGGCGCACCAGTCGCAACCTTCCCACATTCTATCTCTGGTCGGCGCTGTATTCGGGTCAGGAGGGGAGCCTGCTGTTTTGGGCGACCGTCCTCAGCCTCTTCGCCACGCTGGCGCAGGTGCTCACGAGCGCTCGGCACCGGGCCTACCTGCCGTTCGTCGCCGCGGTGACGTGTGTCGTCGCGGCGTTTTTCATCTCGGTGATGCTGTTCGCCCCCGCGAATCCGTTTGCGCGCCTGCCGTACACGCCCGTGGACGGCGCGGGGATGAACCCGCAGCTGCAAAACCCGGGGATGGTCTTCCATCCGCCGATGCTCTACCTCGGCTACATCTCGATCACGATTCCCTTCGCGTTCGCGATCGCGGCGCTCATGTCGAAGAAGCTCGACGTGGACTGGCTCGTCGCGATCCGCAAATGGACGCTCCTGTCGTGGCTCTTCCTGTCGATCGGGCTGCTGATCGGGATGTGGTGGGCCTACGTGGAGCTCGGCTGGGGCGGGTACTGGGCGTGGGACCCCGTCGAAAACGTGGCCTTGCTGCCGTGGCTCACGATGACGGCATTCCTCCACTCCGTGATGATCCAGGAGAAGCGGGGGATGCTGAAGAAGTGGAACCTGGCGTTGATCCTCAGCTCGTGGCTGCTGTCGATCTTCGGAACGTTCATCACGCGCTCGGGCGTGATCGCGAGCGTGCATTCGTTCACGCAGTCGAACGTCGGCTATTTCTTCCTCGGCTTCCTGCTGCTCGCGGTGCCGGCGACCTTCGTGCTGTACGCGAAGCGCCTGCCGTTGCTCGAAGCCGAGTCCACGCTCGAGTCAATGGTGAGCCGCGAGGCGAGCTTCCTCTTCAATAATCTGTTGTTCCTCGGCATCGCCTTCTCGGTGCTCTGGGGGACGATGTTCCCGATTCTCTCCGAGTGGGTGAAGGGCACCAAGGTCACGGTCGGCCCCCCGTTCTTCAACCAGGTGAACATCCCGCTGGGCCTCGCGCTGCTCGCGCTCACCGGCATCGGTCCGCTGATCGCCTGGCGCCGAGCGTCGATCCCGAATCTGCGGCGCCAATTCGCGGTGCCGGCGACGTCCGGCGTCTTCGTCCTGTTGATTCTGCTCGTGGCCGGCATGCGTGACTTCGGCGCGCTCATGGCCATCGCTTTGGGCGGCTTCGTCATGGGAACGGTGACACAGGAGTTCGCCCGTGGGACAAGCGCGCGGCACCGGCAGTACGGGGAGCCGCTGGCGCTCGCGGCGCTGCGACTCGTCGGGCGCAACCGGCGCCGCTACGGTGGATACATCGTGCACACCGGGATGGTGCTGCTCTTCGTGGCGTTCGCGGGCATGGCGTTCAAGACCGAGACCCAGGCGACGCTGCGGCCCGGCGAGTCGGTCACGCTGCGCAGCCCCTACGGGCACGTCTACACGTTCACCCACGTGAGCGTCTCGCAGTACGATGCCTTGAACCGCCGCGTCACGGCCGCGCTCGTCGAGGTGAGCCGCGACGGCAAGCACATGGGCCGGCTGAAGACCGAAAAACGCCAGCACGTCGATGCCCTCGGCCGTAACACCTTCGAGCCTTCGACCGAAGTCGGGATCAGGAGCGGCCTGCGCGAGGACCTGTACGTCGTGCTCGGGGGTCTCGTGAATGGGACGGAGCAGGCGGTGTACCGCTTCACGATCAACCCGCTCGTGTGGTGGGTGTGGGCCGGCGGCTACGTGCTCGTGTTCGGCGGTTTGATCGTGCTGTGGCCGGGAGGCGGGCCGCCGGCGGTGCGGCGCACGCAGGCGGGGTACGCCGTGAAGCTGGAGGCTCGCACGTGAGCATCGATCGCCGAGGATTTCTGGTAGCAGTGACCGCGACGCTCGGCGCGGCGCTGCAAGACAGTCTCGCGGGCTCCGGTCCGGCGGGCCGGGTGGCCGATCCGGCGAGCGCCGGCCGGCCGATGACCGCCCTCACGGCCGCCGACATCGACGCCGGGTACCAGGCGATCGAGAAGAAGCTCAAGTGCACCTGCGGCTGCGGCCTCGACATCTACACCTGCCGCACCACGGACTTCAATTGCACCTACAGCCCCAACCTCCACCGCCAGGTGGTGGCCCTCGCGGAGCAGGGGAAGACCGCGCAGGAGATCATCGACGCATTCGTCGCGCAATACGGGCAACAGGCGTTGATGGCGCCGCCGAAGCGCGGCTTCAACCTCGCCGGGTATTTCGTCCCGTCGCTCGTCGTCCTCGTCGCCGCTGGATTCTTGATCCGGGCGCTGCACCGTTGGACCCGGGCCGCTGCCGCCCAAGCGGCCGTGGCGGCGCCGGCCTCGACCGGCTCCCCCGACGCTTCGCCTGCCGAGCTCGAACGGCTGCGCCGCGAGCTCGAGCGGCACCCCGGCTGACCGCACGATGCTGGAGTTGATGGTCGGGATCCTGCTCGCCACAGGCGCGACGTACTTCGTGCTGCGTCCCATCCTGTGGCCACAAGCGGAACTCGATATCCCCCCGGGGGACGAAGGCGACGATCCGAACGACGACCTCAGCCCTCAGGCCGTCGCGCTGCGCGCGCTCAAGGAGATCGAGTTCGACCGCGCGATGGGGAAGTTGTCCGATGCGGACTACGACGAGCTGCACGCCAAGTACCAAGGGGAAGCACTCGCCGCCCTCCGTGGCGTCGAGGACCCTCGGCTGACCCCGGGCGCAAGCCCGGGGATCGCCAAGCCCGCCCCCCGCGCCGTCTGCCCTACCGACGGTCCCCGCCCCGAGTCCGATGCGGCCTTCTGTTCCGCCTGCGGTCGCCGTCTCGGCACCGCGCCCGGATACTGCGCCCGCTGCGGCAGCGCGCTCGAAACCGACGCGCGCTACTGCAATCGCTGCGGATCGCGCGTCGCCGCCTAGCCGCCCCGCGCGCGCCGCACGTAGGCCGTCACGGCGGCGCTCTCCTCCGTAAACCGCGCACCGAGCGCGCGCGCCTTGGCCACGTCGCCGGCCTCGGCCACCGCCTCGAGCTCCTGGAGCAGCGCGGCAAGCCCCTTTGCGCCGATCGTTCCGGCAGACGACTTGAACGCGTGCGCCGCTCGTTTGATCGCCTCGGCCTCACCCGACCCAAGTGCCGCCGTGAGCGCCGCGATTCGCTCGTCGGCCGACTGCACGAACGTGTCCAGGATCGCATCGACCGCCTCTTCGACGCCTGCGTCGCGCATCTCGCGCCGGAACCCATCCAGGTCCACGGGCGCGTCCGTTCTGACGACTGGGGGCGGTGCGGGCACAGCGTGCGCCCCCCCCCCCGCGTCGGCCCCCCGTTCGACCACGGCAAAGAGATCGTGTCCCTTGAAGGGCTTCGTGAGGTAGTCGTTCATGCCGGCGGCCAGACACTTCTCCCGCTCACCACTCAATGCGTGGGCGGTCAGAGCGACGATCCGCAGATCGCGGCCGGCGGGTGTGGTCCGGATGTGCCGCGTGGCTTCCAACCCGTCCATCTCGGGCATCTGGATGTCCATCAGCACGACATCGTAGCGTTTTCGCGCGACCGCTTCCGCCGCCGCCCGGCCGTCGCCCACGACATCGACGTCGTGACCGCGTTTGCGCAGCATGGTCGCGGCGACTTCCTGGTTTACCACGTTGTCCTCCGCCAGGAGGACCTGGAGACGGGGACGGGATTCCGCGATTGAGTGCTGCGTCACGACCATCGCCGCGGCGGCGGTCATGCCCAGCACGACGCCCACGGCGTCGAGCAGGTCCGTGCGGGAGGCGGGCTTCGTCAGATAGCCGTTGATTCCCAAGTCCCGGCAGCGCTGCCCGTCGCCGCGCTCGCCCGACGACGTGAGCATCAAGAGGCGGGTCTGGGCGATCGCCGGCGCGGTGCGGATGGCGGCCCCGAGCGCGAACCCGTCGAGTCCGGGCATCTGCGCGTCGAGGATTGCCAGGTCGTACGGCGTCCCGCTCCGCTGGGCTTTCTGGAGATCGTCGAGTCCGGCGCTACCGTCGGCCGCTTCACCGACGACGAGGCCCGCGGCACCGAGCATCCCGCGCAGGATGCGTCGATTCGTCGCGCTGTCGTCGACCACCAGCACCCGGCGGCCCGCCAGTGCGCCACCCGACAGTGGGGCCGTCGCGGGGCCAGCGGCCTCGTCGATCGCGAGCGGCAAGGAGAACGCGAATTCGGTGCCCTCGCCCACGGCACTCGTCACCGTCAAGTCCCCGTCCATCAGGCGCACGAGGCGCCGGGCGATCGTGAGGCCGAGTCCCGTGCCTCCGTACTTCCGCGTCGTGCTCTCGTCGGCCTGGCCGAACTCCTCGAAGATCGTCTCGAGTTTGTCTTGCGGGATGCCGATGCCGGTGTCGCGGACGGAGAAGCGGATGACGGGCCGACTATCGCGCACGCCGGCGCTCCGGACGGCGACGACGATTTCGCCCGTCTCGGTGAATTTGATCGCGTTGCCGATGAGGTTCGTGAGCACCTGTCGCAAGCGGGTCGGGTCGCCCCGCATCATGTGGGGGACGTCCGCCGCCACGTCGGCGATCAGCTCGAGGCGGCGTTGGCGCGCCCGCCCCATCAGCAGTCCGATCGTCGTCTCCACCAGGTGCGCCGGCCCGAACGGGATCGCCTCGAGCCGGACCTGCTCCGCTTCGATCTTCGACAGGTCGAGAATGTCGTTGAGCAGGGTGAGCAGCGTCTCACCGGCGACCTGCACCAGGGAGAGCGAATGCCGTTGCTCGGGTGAGAGCTCGGTATCGAGCAGCAGCTCCGTCAGGCCGAGCACGGCGTTCAGAGGCGTACGGATCTCGTGGCTCATGTTGGCGAGAAATGCGCTGCGCGTTTGCGCCAGCCGCTCGGCGGCATCCCGCGCCTGCCGCAGCGCGTCGCGCGTCGCGACCTCCTCACGCACGTCGCGCGCGATCGTCGAGAACCCGCTGAAGCGACCGTCGGTGTCGCGAGTGACCGAAATGCTGATGGAGACCGGAATCGGCGTTCCGTCCTTGTTCACGCGGACGGTCTCGAAGTGCTCGATGTGGTCGCCGCGCCGAATCCGCTCGAGAATCGCGTGCACCTCGTCGGCGCGGTCGGGCGGGGCCAGCACGCTGATGGAACGCCCCTGGATCTCTCCCAGCGTGTACCCGAACAAGCGCTGGGCCGCGGCGTTCCAGGAGACGACCGTGCCGTAGAGCGTCTGGCCAATGATCGCGTCTTCCGACGTCTCGACGATGCTGGCCAGCTGCGTGAGTGCGTCCTCCGCGCGCCGCCGGTCGGTAATGTCTTCGTACATCACGAAGACGTGTGCCTCCGCAGAGCCCTCTACCTGGCGCGCCGAGAGGCGGACGGGGATCACCGTACCGTCTTTGCGGCGCCGTTCGACTTCGATCACCACCGTGTCCCCCCCACGGGCGCGGCGTTGCAGCTGGCTGGCCTTGGGCATTTCGGACTTCGGGACGATCAAGGCGTTGATGTTGTGCCCCACCGCTTCCTCAGGAGCGTATCCAAAGAGGCGCTCGAATTGCGGGTTGATCCCTTGCACCTGACCCTGGCCATCGATGACCGAGATGGCGACAGGCGCGCTTGCCAAGAGGCCGTCGACGTACGCGTGCTGGCGGGCCAGGTCCTCGCTCGACGCTTGTAACAGCGTCGCGGCCCGCACCCGCTCGACGAACGTGCGATGCGCTAAGCCGTGAATTCGTCTCATCCCGAACGCGAACAGCAGGGTGAGGGCGACGGCGACCAGATGAGGTCGGCCATGGCCTTCGAGCAGAATGCCGATTGGGAGGGGGGCCAACATGGGTATCGACAAGCACAGGAACGTCCGCGTGTCACCCACCAGAGTGCTGGTGCCCCCGGCGACGATGGCGGCCACCACGGCGAGGATCAAGGCCGCTTGTTCAAACGGGACGTCCGGAATCGCGAACGCGGCGCCGACGCCCCAGGCCAACCCGATCCCCGCGACCGTCAGCCGGACCCCCGCCAGCGCCTCCTGGTCCGGCAGGTCGCGGCGGCGCGCGTGGAGGCGCCACTGGGTCCGCAGCGCGGCCGCGGCCACGATGGCGACCGCCCAGGTGATCGTCCGTTCGAGGGGGAGCGAGTTCCAGACCAGCGTGGCGACGAGGATGGCCCCGGCGACGTGGACGGCCTCCACCAACTGTCCACCCGCCAGCAGTTGGCCGATCGCCACGTGACGCACTTCTTTGGCGAGCCGCTCCTCCTGATCGGCAACCCGCGAGGGGTCGCCGCTCCTCATGAAGGCGGAGGGGCGCAGCGGAGCGCTCATGGAAAGCAATGATGGGGTTCGGCGCGCCGTTCTGCCAACCCCTTGCTTTTCGCGGCCCCGTTTCCTATCAGTCTGCATCACCCGAACCGAGGAGCAGTCGTGAAAGGATTCCTGCCGCGCGTCACGCTGGTCGTAGTGCTGCTGGTGCTGATGGCGTCCACCGCCGACGCGCAGCGCCGGACCCGGCGCCGTGCAGTTTCGTCGTCCGGGCCGAGCTACGGCGCGCACCTCGGGTACAATTTCGATGTGGATGAACTGTTCCTCGGCGCGCAGCTCTCGTGGCCGTTGACGCCACAGCTCGCACTCTATCCAACCTTCGATTACTACTTCGTGAGTCCCGGGAGTTTGTGGGCATTGAACTTCGACCTGAAGTACCGTCCCCCCACGCGCTATGGCGCCTGGTACGTCGGGGGCGGGCTCAATCTCCTGCATGGGACGGGTGGAAGCGACAGCAACCTGAATCTGTTCACGGGACTCGAGAGCCGGCGCGGACGGACGCGGCCCTACGTCGAGGCGCGGTTCATCCTGGGCAGCGGCAGCACCTTCCAGGTCGCCGGTGGCCTCAACTGGCGGTAGGTCAGAACTCGAAGCTTTCCATCCGTCGCAGGGCCAGCCGCAAGGGAATCACGGTGGCCGCCGCGCACAACATGGCGGCCACCGCGAACAACCCCACCATTTGCGGCGTGACGCCGAAGGGCTGACCCTCGAAGGCCGCGCGCACGTACGAGTAGACGGCGCTCGCCAAGATCACCAGGACGCCCGCCAACAACGCGATCGTCGCCATCATGAAGACCAACCCGCCAAACGATGTCGGAATCTGCGCGGCATTCTCCGTTTCGAACTGCGGATACAGGGCGCCGAACCCGAGTGCGAGCGCGCCGATCGCCATCGTCAGGGCCGCCATGGTAGCGAGGCTCAGGATCATCATGAACGACGACACTTCGAGCAGTACGTTGGTCAGGCCCGTGAGGAGGAGTCCCAGGATGAGCAGTGGCAGCGTCCCGACCAGGTACTTGGACCACAGCAGGGCCTTGAGGTCCAACGGGGAGGAGCGGAGCAGCCACATCTGCCGGCCCTCGAGTGACACGGTGGGGAAGATGAAGCGCGCCGCGATCGACGCGAGCACGAACCCCGCGAGCCCCAGGTTGAGGAACGAGACCAGGTTCACGTAATAAAAGCCGACCGGCTCGCCGCGATGCAGTGGGAGCGCCTGGATGTTGAACAGATACACGACGACGAGCACCGCGAGCAGGATCAGCTGGCTCCACTGCGTCGTGTCGCGGAAGAAGAGCCGGATGTCCTTCAGGACGAACTCCCGCTTCGCCACCGGGAGCCTCTTGAGCAGGCCGCTCACGGTCCACCGCCAGAAGCCGCCGCGAATGAAGCGTTCGGCGCCCTCCTGTGCCTTGGTGAACCCTTGGGCGTACATCGCCCGATGGAGCAAGGCGCCCAGGGTCACGAACGCCGCTGCCGTCGTCCAGAGGAGAATCAGGGGCAGGGGATCGAAATCGTGGCGCAGGAATCCCATGATCGCCTTCGTCGACCATTCGCTCGGCAGGAAAGGCGACGTGGGCGTCCGCAACACCGTGAGAAAGTCCAGCAGGTTCCGGAAGCCTTCGGGCCGGGCGAGTTGCTCGGGACGAATGATCCGGAACAACAGGATCACGCCTGCCGCGGCGCCGAGGGCGATGATGGAGAGGAGGTCCCGCGTGCGCCGCGCCGGGAAAATGTTGACGAGGATGAGGGTCAACGATGACCCGAGCACGGCTGGCAGGATGAGCATCGGAACGATCGCGAGCACCGCGTACAGTGCGAAGAGCGGCCCACCCTTGTAGACCACGCCGTAGGCCGTCAGAATCGGGACCGCCATCAGCGCCACCATCCACGACGAGTGAATCAACGTCTCGCCGAGCTTCGCGAGATAGAGGCGCAACCAGTCGACTGGGGCCGAGACCAGGAGGTCGAGGTCCTTTGCGAGGAAAAAGCTCGACAGCGCGGTGATGACGTTCGACAGCACCAGGATAGAGATGAAGGACAGCAGCACGAGCCCGAGGATCTTGGCGGGAATGAGCGGGCCCAGGTCTTCGACGCCCCGCAGGGTCTTGAGGATCTTGTACAACACCCCGAAGACACCGAGCCAGAACAGACCGCCGACGAACGTGATGATGACGACCTTGCCGACACCGCCCTGGTCGCGCTCCTCGCGCAACCGCTGCAACGCGGTGCGCCACTTGGGCTGGAGCACGTGCCACAGCGACGGTTGCTTCACGCGCCGAGGACCTCCACCAGCGCCTTCACGTGCGCACCGCCGGTGAGCTTCAGGAACAGCTCCTCGAGGCTCGAGCTCCCGGCCTGATGCTCGCGCCGCACGTCCGCCACCGTTCCCGCGGCCACCACCTTGCCGTGCTGAATGATCGCGATCTGGTCGCACATCGCTTCCGCCACCTCGAGCGTGTGCGTGCTCATCAGCACTGTGCCGCCCTTCTCGACAAATTGCCGGAAGATGTCCTTGAGCAGCCGCGCGGCCTTGGGGTCGAGGCCCACCATGGGCTCGTCCACCACGATGCATTCAGGGCGGTGAATCAAGGCGCTCGAGATGATCAGCTTCTGGCGCATGCCGTGGCTGTAGCTCTCGACCAGCTCGTCGGCCCACGCATCGAGATCGAACAGCGCCATCAGCTCGCGTCCGCGGTGCTCGACCTTCTCGCCGTCCTGTCCGTACAGGCCCGCGACGAAGCGGAGGAATTCCGCGCCGGTCAGCTTCTCGTAGATGAATGGCCGATCCGGAATGAAACCGAGCTTGGACTTGGC
>DATHDT010000345.1:0-3450 GCA_035318905.1 Gemmatimonadales bacterium
GAGCAGCGCGCCCGCGGCGATGTACCGGGCGACGTCGAGACCAGCGTGCGTGAGCAGGTGCCGCCGCCGCAGCGGTTCGACGTGTTGCCACATGACGAGACGCCGGGGGAACGCGACCAGCAGACCGACGAGGAAGAAGAGCAGCCACCAGCCGCCCGCGCCCAGTGAGTCGAACCACAGGGACCCAAACAAGGTGACGACGCCGGCCTCAGCGAGGCGCCACCAGACCTCCCAACGATTATGGTGCCAGACGACCGCGGGGACGCCGGTGACGTCACCGGTCCACGCGTAGCCGATCGGCGGCGTGAGTGCGAAGAGCACTGCGACCGGCAGCCACGCGAGGATCAGCCGGCCGAGGGTCATGCTACTGGCGCCGGATGTAGCCGGGCCCGCGCAACCCGCGGCCGGGTCGCGCTTCGGTCATCTTGCCGTGCCGCAGCACCGCCTGTCCGTTCACGAACACGTACTCGATGCCGACCGACGGCTGGTGCGGCTGCTCGAATGTCGCGCGGTCGCTCACGGTCCGCGGGTCGAACACGGTGATGTCGGCGAACATCCCGGGCCGCACCAGACCGCGATCTTCGAGGCCCACACGCTGCGCGGCGAGCGACGTCATTTTGCGGACGGCGAACTCGAGCCCCATGAGGTGTTGGTCGCGCACGTAGTGACCGAGAATCCGCGTGAACGAGCCATAGGCACGGGGATGCGTGCCGTCCTTGCCGAAGGGGCCGTCGGGGGCGACGCCGCCGGCGTCGGTGTTCACGCCCACCCACGACTGCTGCATCGCCGCCTGCACGTCGGGCTCGCTCATCAGGAAGTAGATGGCCCCGCTGCGCGCATGATCCGCGATGACCAGGTCGAACATCGTCTCGATGGGGTCGGCATGCCGCAACGCGGCGATCTCGGAAAGACGCTTCCCCTGTAAGTAATGAAGGGAGTCCTCGAACGGGAACACGATCACGCCCTGCGGTCCCTCGGTCGCCCGATAGAAACGGTCCGTCGCCTGAGGGGGCGCGAGTAGCTCGGCCCGGAGCCGCGCGCGCGTGGCCGGGTCGCGCAGTCGCGCGATGAGCGAATCGTTGCCGCCCGAATGCGCCCACGCTGGCACCGAGGCGTCGAGCGACGTCGCCCCGGCGAGATAGGGATACTGGTCGGCCGTGACATCCAGTCCGGCCGCCCGGGCTGAATCAATCCGCGCCAGCACGTGCGGCATGCGTCCCCAATTGCGGCGACCGGAGACCTTGAGGTGCCAGATCTCGGCGGGGATGTCGGCTTCGTGCGCGATGCGGAACGTCTCGTCCAGCGCCAGGTCGATCTGCCCGCCCTCGTTGCGCATGTGCGTCGCATACACGCCGCCGTGGCGTCGAGCCGCCTTCGCGAGCGCGATGATCTCTTCTGTCGGCGCGTAGAACGCCGGCGCATACTCGATCGACGTGGAGAGGCCCACTGCGCCCTGTTCCATCGCCGTGTCGACGAGCGCGACCATGTGCGCCAGCTCTTCCGGCGTCGCGTGGCGATCCTGTTTGCCGACGACGGCCATGCGCACCTGCGTGGCGCCGACGAACGTCGCGATGTTGACGGCGCTCTTGGTGCGGGCGAGGTGCGCGAAGTAGCCGTTCAAGTCGCGCCAGTCTTCTTGGATGCCGTACCGCTTCATCCATGCGGAGTCGTCCACGACGAGAAGGTCCGTGAGGGGCGCGACGGAACCACCCTCTCCCGTGATTTCGGTCGTGACGCCCTGCGATACTTTGCTCAGCACGCGGTTGTCGATCAGGACATTGCCTTCCGATTGGCCCAGCATGTCGATGAAGCCGGGCGCGACGACGAGCCCCGACACGTCGAGCGTTTCGCGCGCCGTGGCGGACCCGAGGTAGCCGACCGCGGCGATGCGATCACCCGAGATGGCCACGTCGCCGACGAAACGCGGGTTCCCGCTACCGTCGACGATCGAGCCTCCGCGCAAGATGAGGTCATAGGGACCGCCGCAGGCGGCGACAGCGATCAGGAGCAGGCAGGCGCCGTGCGAGCGAGCGCTCACTTTTTCCATGCGTTCCTCAAGGAGTCGGGCCAGACTACGCGCCCACGCGTCATGACCCACGCGATGCTGCGCGTAGCCGCGATGTTTTGCGCAGGATTCCCATTCAGGACCACCAGGTCGGCGACTTTCCCTGGTGCCACGACACCGAGGGAGTCGGCCCTCAGCAACTGCGCGCCGCGCCGCGTCGCCGCGGTGATTGCCTCGAGCGGCGTGAGGCCGGCTCCGACGAGCAATGCCATTTCTTCATGCTCAGAGAACCCGGGGATCAAGAGCTGGTTCGCCGCGTCGGTTCCCGCGGCGATCACGCCGCCGGCCCGTCTGAATTCGCGCACGAACAGATTCTGGCGCGCTCGGGCGCGACGGAACGCCTGGAAGTCACGCGGCTTCCACCCGGTGCGCCCCAGGAGACTGGCAACGCTGCGAACGCTCTCCGCGTCCTCGGGCACATCCTCCATCCCCGGTCGCGTGAGCAGCACGGGATTGTCGAGCCGCGACAGCATCTCGTGCACCACGAGCGTGGGGACGATCGCGACTTTCGTCTGGGCCAGGGCGCGGGCCGTGCGCGCCAGCGAGGCCGAGTCGACCGTCGCCCAGCCTTGTTCCTCTGTGGTCCAGCCCGAGAGGAAGCGATCGTGCGCGCGATAATAGATGGAGGGATTGCGCGACGCTGCTTGCACGACTCCCGCCATGTGTTCGAGGGAGACGACGCCCATTCGCGCGGCCGTCAGCGCGTCCGTTTTGCCGACGTGCGCGGCGATGGGGAGCTGCACTCCACGCGCCTCATCCACGACGGCACGCAGCAGGGCAGGCGTGATCCTCGTGTAGATCTTCAGGTAGTCGGTCCCTGCGAGCCGGCGCTGATCCACGGCTCGACGCGCCTCGGCAGCGTTCGTGACGCCTGTCGCGTTGGGATACGTCGCGGGTGCGCCGTCGATCATCGCGCCCGAGGTGAACATCCGGGGCCCGATGATCGACCCCAGGTTCAAGTCGTTCCGGAGCGCGATGCCGGAGTCGGTTTGGCTGTGCAGGTCGCGCACCGTGGTGACGCCCCACGCCAGGTAGCGCGGCGCCGCCCAGCGCTCGACGTGCGCGTGGGCGTCGATCAAGCCGGGAATGATCGTCTTGCCGACGAGGTTGATCCGCTCCGCACCCTTCGGGATCGGGATCTCGTTGACCCGCGCGACCGCCTCGATGTGCCCGTTCCGGATCAGGATGAGCGCGTCTTCCTTGGGGGCTCCTCCCGCGCCGTCGATGAGCGTCGCACCCTCGAGCGCGATGACGCCCTCCCCCGATTTGCTGCACGCCAGGAGGGCTACGAGCAGAACGGCGGCGGTCAAACTACAAAGCGGCGGTCGGGCGGTCACTTCGGGTCGCTCGACGTGTGGTCGTGGAGAATGCGCCAGCGGTCACCC
>DATHDT010000346.1:0-2122 GCA_035318905.1 Gemmatimonadales bacterium
GATTGGGGCGCGGCCGGACGCGCACCACGACTTCGTCGCGCGTGTCGAGCGTGACGCTGCAGCCCTGCGAGCATCCGGTGCAGATCGACGCCGTTTTGTCGAGCTCCCAGGCGCGCGCTTTGTGCAGGAAGTCCTTGGAGAGGAGCGAGCCCACCGGACAGAGGTCCACGACGTTGCCGGCCCACGGGTGATCGAGCCGGGCCTCCGGGTGGATGCCGATGTAGGCGCGATCGCCGCGCTCGGAGACGTTGAGCACCGGCTCCTGCGCCACGTCGTCCATGAAGCGGACGCAGCGGGTGCACAGGATGCAGCGGTTCGGCACGTAGAGCACGTCGGGCCCGAAGTCCTCGACGGGGTTGAAGCGCTTGGCGTACTCGCCGTAGCGCGTCCCCGCGCGCCCTTCCTGGAACACGAAATCCTGCAGCTCGCACTCCCCCGCCTGGTCGCAGATGGGGCAGTCGAGCGGATGATTGATCAGCAGGAACTCGAGCACGCTCTGCCGCGCATCCTTGGCGGGCGCGCTCTGCGTCTTGACGACCATGCCCTCGGTCACCGTCGTCGCGCAGGCGATCTGCAGCTTGGGCGCCTTTTCGATCTCGACGAGGCACATCCGGCACACGCCGGCGACGGGCAGGCCCGGGTGGTAGCAGTAGTGCGGCACGAGGACGCCGGCCTGCTTCGCGGCTTCGATTACGAGGGTCCCCGGAGGAACGGCGACCGGGACGCCGTCGATAATGAGATTGATCGTGCCGTCAGCCATCACGCCACCATGACCGGTTTGCGCCGCCCGGCGATGTAATCCTCGAACTCGTTCTTGAACTTCTTGATCCCGGAGACGACGGGCGCCGCGCACGAATCCGACAGCACGCAGATCGTCTTGCCCGTCATGTTCTCCGAGAGGTCGAGCAGCAGATCGAGGTCCTGCATCTTCCCCTGCCCCGAGAGGATGCGCTCCATGATCTTCGTGGTCCACGCGGTGCCCTCGCGGCACTGCGTACACTGGGCGCACGACTCGTGGGCGTAGAACCGGGCGAGCCGCATGATCTGGTAGACCATGTCGGCCGAGTCGTCGAACACGATGATGCCGCCCGACCCGAGCATGGAGCCCGAGGCGACGCACCCTTCGTAATCGAGCAGGGTGCGCTCCGTCTCCTCGCGGTTCAGGATCGGCACCGACGAGCCGCCGGGGATGCAGGCCTTGAGGGTCCGGCCCGCCGGCACGCCGCCGCACATCTCGTACAGCAGGTCTTTCAGCGGGAACCCCATCGTGACTTCGTAGTTACCGGGACGCTGCACGTGGCCGCACACGGAGAAGAGTTTCGTCCCCGTGCTCTTGGGGTTCGAGAGGCAGAGCCCCTTATACCATGCGGGGCCGCGCTTCAGGATGTGCGGGACGGCGGCGAGGGTCTCGACGTTGTTGATCGTCGTCGGCATGCCGAACAAGCCCGCGGCCGCCGGGAACGGCGGCTTGATGCGCGGATTGCCGCGCTTGCCCTCGATCGAGTTCATGAGGGCCGTCTCTTCGCCGCAGATGTACGCGCCGGCGCCGCGGTGCAGCACGATCTTGATCTTGCCGAAGACGCCGGCGGCGTTGGCCTCCGCGAGCGCCTTCTCCATGATCGTCCACGGCTCCGTGAATTCGCCGCGGATATAGATGTAGGCGACCTCGGCCTGGATCGCGTGCGCGGCGATCGCCGTCCCTTCGAGCAGGGCGTGCGGCGTCCAGCGCATGATCTCGCGGTCCTTGAACGTCCCGGGTTCCGACTCGTCGGCGTTCACGCAGAGATAGTGGGGTTTCTTCTTTTCCTTCGGCATGAACGACCACTTGAGCCCGGTCGGGAAACCGGCGCCGCCCCTGCCCCGCAGGCCCGACTCCTTCACCAGCTCGATCACCTCGACCGGCTGCGTTTTCAGCGCCTGAGCCAACGCCTCGTACCCTCCGCGCTTTGTCCAGCCTTTGAGTGTGCGCGCGTCGGCGTCCCCGAAGTGCTGCGACAGGACGACGGTTTCTTTCAAGTGCGGCTTGTGGGGGAAGCCCATGGCTAGCGGTACTCCTTCACGAGGTCCGCCACTTTCTCAGGCGTCACATTCTCGACGAAGTCGTCGTTGATCAGGACCGGGG
>DATHDT010000347.1:0-4362 GCA_035318905.1 Gemmatimonadales bacterium
GGTGTGGTGATGAGCGTCGCCCGGTTTGACGTCCCCCGCGGCACGATGACCTGGCTGGGCGTGGGGAACGTCGAAGGCGTGCTGCACCACGTGAATTGGTCCGAGCGCTCGGGACGCGCGTCGCTGGTCACCCGCGGCGGCATCGTCGGGGGCGAGGTCCCTGCCGTTCAAGCCGCCGTGATTCCGGTGGGCGCCGGCGATACGCTCGTGTTCGCCACCGATGGGATCTCGGGCGACTTCCTGGCCGATGTGTCCGCGCGTGAGGAGCCGCAGCGCCTTGCCGATCAGATCCTCGCACGCCACGGCAAGGGTACGGATGATGCCCTGGTTCTCGTCGCCCGATACCTCGGACCCCGGTGAGCCGAACCGTGACGCGCCCCGCTCAATCGACGACGAATGGACTCGCTACTCCGCCCGCGCGGCCTGCCACGGGCGGCGTGCGCGTGCTCGCGGTCGGCGGGGAGTCCGGACCGGGGCCGCTCCAGAGCCTCCGCCAATGGGCCGAGGATCTGGGCATCGACCTCGAGTGGGCGGCGGATTTACCGCGCGCCACCCGGCTCCTCGCCGGCGGCCACTGGGATCTCGTCCTGGCCGTGTTGGGCGACCGGTCCGACGAGGACCTGACCTGGTGGGTGGACGCGCTGCGGGCCGCGCACGGGGGGACTCGGCTCATCGCGCTGGCCGACCGGCCATCGATGGGCCTGGCGCTGCGCGCCGAAAAGCTCGGCGTGTTGGACGTGCTGGCGCTGCCGCTCAAGCGCGAGGCGCTCGCCAACGCGCTCGCGCGCGTGCGCTCAGCGGCGACCGAGGTCGCGCTCCCCCTCCCGCCCGCTGAAGCCGACGCCGACGCAGGTCATTACGCGCTCGTGGGGCAAAGCCCCGCGATGCTCGAGGTCTACAAGCTCATGGCGCGGGTCGCGAACAGCACGGCGACGGTCCTGATCCTGGGTGAATCCGGCACCGGCAAGGAAGTCGTCGCGCGCACGATCCATCAGCATGGTCCCGCCTCGGCTGGTCCCTTTGTGGCCGTCAACTGCGCCGCCATCCCCGAGAACCTTCTCGAGAGCGAGCTGTTCGGTCACGAGAAGGGCGCCTTCACGGGCGCCGTGGCCCGCAAGATCGGGCGGTTCGAGCAGGCGGGCGGCGGGACCTTGTTCCTCGACGAGATCGCCGACATGAGCCTCGCGCTCCAGGCCAAGATCCTGCGCGCGGTCCAGGAGCGCGAAATCGAGCGCGTCGGCGGCGGGGAATCGATTCCGGTGACGGTTCGGCTGATCGCCGCGACGAATCGCGACCTGCAGGACGCCATCACCCAGGGGCGGTTCCGCGAGGACCTCTACTACCGCCTGGCGGTCGTGACCATTCAGCTGCCGCGCCTCATCGATCGCGGCGACGACCTGGTCCTCTTGATCGGCCACTTCGCCCGGCAATTCGGCGCGCGCTACGGCAGGCGCATCGACGCGCTGTCGGACCGTGCGCTCGAGCTGCTCCGCCATCATCAATGGGTCGGCAACGTCCGCGAGCTGCGCAACGTGATCGAGCGGGCGGCGATCGTCGTCTCCGACGGGACGGTGCGCAGCGAGCACCTACCCGACGAGCTCCGCGCCGAAGAGCCGGGCGTTCCCGAGCGCACGACCGGCGGGCTCCCGACGCTCGCGGAAGCGGAAGCGCGTCACATCGCGCGCGTCCTGTCGCACACCGGGGGCCAGATCGGCGCGGCCGCCGAGATTCTTGGCATCCATCGCAACACCCTCACCCGCAAAATGAAGGAGTACGGGCTATGAGGGTCGAGCAGGCGCTGCGGCTGCTGCCGAATCTCGAGGCGCTGATGCCGTTGCGAGGCCTGTTGCTCTCGAGCGCCCGGCCCGACGCGCGCGTGCAGTGGGGAAGCGGGGGTCCGTACCTCACCGTCGGCAAGCGGGACGTCGAGCCAGGCGAGCTGGCGCGCAGCGTGGGCCGCGTGTTGACGGTCGTGACGGAGCACATCAATGCGCTGTTCAGCGCGTACATCGACGCGCTGGAATGCCAGGAGCGGAACGACGTGCCCGGCGCCGTCTCGTCCCTCGTGGGAGCGGGCCGCCTCGAGGAAACGGTCGCTCGCCTGTCGCAGGCGCATGCGTGGTACGAAGTGGCGCTCGCCCTCGCCGAAGGACTACAGGACCGGCGGCCCGAAGTGGAGACGCTCCTCGCGATCGGAGACGTGGCCCTGGCGCTCGGCCAATACGCCGAAGGCGCCCGGCACTATCAACGCGCGCTGGTGTTGGCGGAAGCCGAATTCGATCGCGGCAAGGCGGTGGACGCATCCGTGGGACTCGGCGACGCGGCGTTCGAGCGGGCCGAGTGGATCGGGGCGCGGGCGTGGTACTCGCGGGCGCTGCGACTCTCGGAAGCCGCGAAGGACCTGCTGCGGCTCGGACAGATCGAGCACCGGCTGGGCCTCCTCGATCGCCGTGAAGGAGACCTCGCCGGCGCTGCTGAGCATTTGCGGCGCGCGCGGGAGTCGTTCGAAGGGCTCGAGGCCGCCGGGACGGCGCGCGACATGGCCCGCGTGCTCGATGCGCAGGGCGAGCTCGACGCGGCGCTGGGGCGCCCGGGCCCCGCAGCGGGGGTGTTCCGGGAAGCACTCGCCTGGGTACGGCGCGACCAACACGATCCCGCGCTCGACGTGTCGATTCGCTTGCATCTGGCCGAGCTGCTCCTCGAGACGGGGCGCTGGCTCGAGGCGGAGGAGGAGATGCGCCGCGCCGAGCAGCTCGCCATCACCTCCAATCAACCGCGCGGCCTCGTGCGGATCTATACGGCCCTCGGCACGCTGCGGGGCCGACAGGGCGACGAGACCGGGTTCGTGTTCTTCGAGCAGGCCATCGCGCTGTGTCGCGCCTTCGAGGGCCCGGCCGTCGATGAAGCTCGAGTGCTCCACGCCTACGGTCTCTTCCGCCAGGTGCGCGGCAGTCCCGACGAGGCTCGCGCCCACCTCGAGCGCGCGCGTGACATCTTCCGCTCGCTCGGTGTGGACGTCGAGGTCGAGCGCGTCGAGGCGGCGCTCGGAGGGAATTCGCACGACGTGAACACGCCTGCTGCCGGGGCCGGCTAGAGCCACGGGGTAGGTTACGGTCATGCGCTTGGCCGTGACCCCGTTCCTCATCGTTCTCGCGTTGTGTAGCGCCGCGTGCCGTCACGAGGCGTCGTTTTCTTGGGCCGGACCCGACACGGTGGGCCCGTTCCCGGGCCCCACGCCGCGACGCCTCACGTTCAATCCCGGCGACGATCGGACTCCCAGCGTCACGGGCGACCTGGTGGTGTTCAGCCGGCTGGACGGCTTCCACGGCCGCGAGCGCTGTATCGCGCTGCTCGCCGCCGCGGGAGGCACGCTGCACCGCACGATGTGCCCGCTCCCTCCCGTCTCACCTGCCGACACCTTCGTCGATACGTGGGTCGAGCCGGTACTCTCGCCCGATGGGCGCCAGATCGCGTTCGTGTGGCAGGAGGGGTCGCCGGCGGGCTACTACACGTGGACGCGATACCTCGTGGTCGCCCCCGCGACCGATCCGGCCCACCCGACGTTCCGCTGGCAGTCGTGGTACGTGCTCCCCGATGGCCGCACCGCCACCGCGCTGTCGAAACCGATGTGGCTCGGCCCCACCACGATTCGGTTCCTCGCCTCCTACGAGCGGGTCTTCAAGGTGAAAGGCGGAGGCGCCGAGCGGCTCACCGACACGCTGATGGACGCGTACACACTCGTCGACCTGGAGCTCGCCTCCGGAGGAGGGGGCGCTGTCGGCATCGTCCGCGGAGCCGACTCGACGATCGCGTATGCGGCCGTGGCGTCGGGCGGTTTCTGGCTGGTGAAATCATCCGATTCCACCCGACTGCTTTTCCTCGCGCCCGGTGCCGACTCCGCGGTGACCGTCACGAGCTTTTCGGGGCCCGTGGTCGATCTGACCGACGTCGAGGGCGTGCCCGTGGCACTGCTGTCGAGCGGCACCACGGTGGAGTGGATCGATGTGCCGACGGGCGTGGTGAGTCGGCTCAGTATCGAGATGCCGCTGCGACGCATCGCCGTGGTGCCGGGGACCCGCCGCTTCGTGGCGGAGGTCGAGAACACGGCCGACCCACTCGCGTCGATCGGCGCGAATCTCTGGCTCTTCAGCCTCCCGTAACCTACCGCAAGATCAGGAAGACGTCGTACAGGGCGTGGGTCCAAGCGGTGACGCCGAAACCACGCGTCAGGTAGAGCGCGCTGAAGAACAGACCGGCGATCGTCCGGAACACGAACGAGTAGACCTGCCAGGTGTCGCCGAAGGGTCCTATATAATGAAAGGCGGAGAAGACGAAGGCCCCCGCGATCGTCGCGCTCGCTCC
>DATHDT010000348.1:0-6119 GCA_035318905.1 Gemmatimonadales bacterium
ACCGAGGCGCCGCAATTCGTCGGCGACCCATGCCGCGGCCGCGCGACAGTCATCATCGTGCGCGGGCAAAGTCGACACCGAAGGGATGCGAAGGAATTCATTCAGCTCGCGCAGCAAATGCTCTCGATCCATGGGGGCACAATGTAGGGATGGCGGGCTCGCCTAGCCAGCGAGTGGGTGAGGCGTAGATTGAGGGCCATGCGGACCACCGCGTCCTACGATCTGTTCCCCGACGCGCCGAGCGAGCGGGCGATGGCGCGGGCCCGGTGGCTGGCGCGGGAAGGTCGCACGGCCGATGCCGAGTCCGCGTACATGAGCCTGTTGTCGTCCCACCCCGATCTGAAAGTGTGTTGGGCCGAATACTTCGAGCTGCTGCGCGCGAGTGGACGGAGCGCGGCGGCGCTCGAGCTCGCCGATCGCGCGCGCGCCCAATTCGGGGAGACCGGCTTCGCCCTGACGCTGCAAGGCGCCGCCCTGGTCGAGCTGGGCCGCTACCCGGACGCGCTCGCGGCCCTGGAGCGCGCCGTCGAGGCCGATCCCGATCTGGCGCTCGTCTGGCACGAGCTGGGTTGGGCAGCGTACAAGCTCGGCGACAAGAATCGGGCGCTGCTGGCGCTCGACCGGGCTTTCGCGCTGGAGCCGCATACGGAGACCCTCAAGCTCCGCGGCCGCGTGCTGCGCGACGCGGGGCGCTACCAGGCGGCCGAAGTGGCCTTCGAGGGCGCGGCGCAGGCGGCAGAGCACGCCGAGCAGCGGGCCGATGCAGAACGGGAGATCGCCGCCACTCGTCGTTATGCCTTCTACGCCCCTCGCAAGCCCGACGACCTTGGCCCCGGGGAACGCTGGTTCGCCGACACTGGGGCGGTCGTCCTGGCCCCCGATGCCGGTCCCGTCCCGCCGGGAGACGAGACGCTCGTCGCGACGTTCGCGGAGGTCGCCGAGGATTCGGGATGGCGATTCGGGCAGGTGATCGCGGTCGATCCCGACCTGCCGGTGTGGAGCGACCTCGCTGAGCGCCTGGGGGCGCCGCTCGCCGGTCCCGACGCGTTCGATCCCGCGACGATCCCCCTCGTCGTGGCCGAGACGGCCGACGTCGCCGATCGGACGTGGACCAAACTCGCCGACGCCGTGCAGGCCGAGGGCGCGGGTCTCGTGTTCGTCCTCGAGCATCCCGCCGAGTCGGGCGCAGGAGGAGCGGCAGGACCCGACGTGATCGGCGTCCTCACCGATGACGGTCAGCGTCGCATGCGCGCGCCCAACCCGGCGCACGCGCTGTCCGAGGCTCAACATCCCGGCGCCCGCCTGGCGGGCCGCCGCCTCTCGAGACCCTCGTGACCGCTCCGGCTGCACCGCGGGCGCCCATGTCGGGGAAGGCTATTGTCGCCTCGCACTTCGAAAAAGCCGCCAACATCATCAACCTCGAGGCGTACATGCGGCGCATCTTGCTGGCGCCGTTCCGTGAGGTGACGGTCGAGGTACCGGTGCGAATGGATGACGGCCGCATCGAGGTGTACACGGGCTATCGCATCCAACACAACGGCGCGCGCGGCCCTTGCAAGGGCGGAATCCGCTATCACCCGGAGGCCGACCACGACGAGGTCCTGGGACTCGCCACGATCATGACGTGGAAGACGGCCCTGATGGACATCCCGTTCGGTGGCGCAAAGGGGGGCATCACGGTCGACCCCAAGAAGCTCTCGAAGCTCGAGCTGGAGCGCCTCACGCGCCGCTTCACGCAGCGGATCGCCATCGTGCTCGGCCCCTACCGCGATATTCCCGCCCCGGACGTCAACACCAACGCGCAGGTGATGGCCTGGATCCTCGACGAATATTCGAGCCGGCAGGGGTACACGCCCGCCGTGGTCACGGGGAAGCCGATCTCGCTGGGCGGCTCGCTGGGCCGCGAAGAAGCGACGGGCCGCGGCGTGATGTACGTGATGGAGGAATACGCGCGCGACTTCGGCATCCCGCTCAAGGGGGGACGGGTCGTGATTCAGGGATTCGGGAACGTCGGCAGCCACCTGGCGCGGCTGCTCGATGTCGAATCGCAGGCCAAGGTGGTGGCGGTGAGCGATGTGGAGGGCGGGATCTACAACGACACAGGACTCGATATCCCCGGCCTGCTCGCCCACGTCGCGCAAAAGCGCCCCGTCTCGGAGTGGAAGGGCGGCAAGCGCATCACCAATGAAGAGCTGTGGACGGTTCCCTGCGAATGGCTGGTCCCGGCGGCGCTCGGCGGCGTGATCACCAAAGAAGCCAACGCCAAGACGATCGACTGTAAGGTCGTGGTCGAGGGCGCGAACGAGCCGACCACGCCGACCGCCGACTCGATTCTCGAGGAGCGCGGCATCCCGGTGCTCCCCGACTTCCTCGCCAATGCCGGCGGGGTCACGGTGAGCTATTACGAGTGGGCGCAGAACCTCCAGCAGTACCGGTGGACGCACGAGCAGGTGAACAAGGAGCTCAAGGCGACGATCACCAAGGCCTACACGGCGGTGCGGGACATGGCAAAGGAGAAGGCCGTCGCGTTTCGCACCGCGGCGTACGGGATCGCGCTGCAGCGGGTGGCGGAGGCTGAACGGCTGAGAGGCAACTAGGCGGTCAAGAACCGAAATCGGCGGTCGGGCGGTCAAGAATCAAAGGCGGCGGTCCCTCCTGCTAGTTGAGAGACTTGTAAAGATGCCACGTCAGTTTGCTGGCTTCTGATCGCAATGAGTCCATTGTCCGCCATGCGTCTGGCGTCAAATACTCAAGTCTCCTCGCAATGTGGAGCGCGTAGGCCACCTCAGACAGCGAACCGATGCTGATGTCGAGATAGCGACGGAACTCGCGCGACCCACGTTTCGCTGATCCCTCCGCAATGTTGGCTGCCGAGCTGAAAGCTGCCCTGCGAAGTTGGGAGGTCAGGCCATAGAGTTCGTGCCGTGGAAACGCGTCCGTCACTTTGTAAACCGCGACCACCAATTCGTCGCATGCCTTCCAAGCTCGGAGTCGCTGATAGGGCATCATGCGGCAAATGATGCCAAGACCACAGCTGAGGTGGGAACCAGATTAGCGCGGAGCGGTGCACTTGTCCGCCGCGGTTGCAGTTTGACCGCCCTGACCGCCGCCTTTGCCTCTTGACCGCCGCTTTTTGTTCTTGACCGCCACTTCTATTACTCGACCTTCATCCCCGGTCGCGAATACAAAGCCCGATACGGATCTCTATCCGGCTGCGTAAACACCCGGATCTGGATCGCCCGAATCGTCTCCGAGATGTCCGCGTTGCTCTGCAGGTAGATCTCGTCGAAGAGATTCAAATCCATCCGGTATAACCGCTGCGCGATGACGACCGCGTTGTTGAGCGGCGCCTGCGCGAACCAGCGCCAGTCATACGTCTCCAGCGACTGCCCCACCGGTCCCGTCAGCTGCGTGCGCGCCCACCCGAACAGGGTGGTGCGCGTGCGCTCGAGCTTGTCGCCGGTCGGGGCGGGTGTCTCGGCGTACGCGGAATCGAGCCGACGCGCCAGCTCCGCGTAGAAGACGTCCAGCGTGCGCTCGTCACGCCAGCGCGCCGCCGCGCGCCGCGCGTCCGTCGTGTCGTGCCGCATGCGGAAGAACGCCTCGGCGCCGCGGTACCCCACGAAGCTGGCGAAACTTTCGTTGAACGGCGTCTGGCTCTTCACGTACAGCGTGTTGTGCGCGAGCTCGTGCAGCACCGTGGCGACGAGCTCCATCGTGTCGCGACTCATCGCGGTGGAGAAGAGCGGGTCCGAGAAATAGCCCAACGTCGAGAAGGCTCCCGAGGGACGCAGGTACACATCGAGCCCCTGCGCCTCGAGCTCCTTCGCCGCGCGCCGGGCGCGCTCCGCCGAGAAGAATCCCTTGTAGGGCACGACGCCCACGATTGGGAAGCTCCACGTCACCTCGCGCAGCCGGTCGTGCCGGCTCCCCGAGAGCACCAGGAGCAGGGTGTCGCGGCCGACGTCGACGTAGGTCGTATACGTCGCTCCGACGGCGAGGCCCAGCGAATCCGCCGCGAACCGGCGCGCCTCGAGCACCAAGCGCAGCCGCTGGCGCAGCGCCGCGGGGCGGGTCGTATCGGCGATGAGCTTTTCGATCGAGCGGCGCCGCCACAGGATCCGGGCTTCCTCGACGCCGGCCCGCGCCACGTAGCGCGCATCGGCGCTGACGAGCAGCAGGAGGACCACGATGGCGGCCCCCGCGCCCACGACGATCACGAGAACGCGTTTCAAGAGCCGGCCCCAGCGGGGGCGCGCCCGTTCCTTTAGGGGGTCCATCGCACCCCGACGCGGTGGGTCCCGCCGCCCAGCGCCTGATAGCCCTGGAAAGCGTAGTCCAGCTGTAAGTGACCTATCAACACGCCGCCCCCGAAGGTGAACCGCGAGGCGTCGGTCACTGCCGCGCGCGTGGCGTAGCCCACGCGTCCCACCAGCCCGACGCCACCCCTCACGATGCCCCCTTCTACGCCCTGGATGAGGACCGCCGCCCGGTCCTGCGTCCACTGCCCTTCCAGCGTCGTGAGCAGCCGGTAGGCGCCCTGCGGGTCGGTGTAGTTGAACGTGAACCCGGCGCGGACGCGCCGCGGCAGGCGCGCGTCGCCGCCAAAGTCGCCACCCATGTTCTGCACGCTCACGCCCAACGCCGCGATGTCGAAGATCGCGATCGCGATGCCGACGTCCCCGGCCCAGGCGTCGCTCACCGCGTCGCCGATCTGCTGGCGGTCGTACTTCGCCGATACGCCGAAGGCGATGAGGCCGCGCCGTATCACCAGGGACGACACGGCGAGCGCTTCGTACGGGTGGAACGAGGCGCCGGTCGCCATGCCGCGTCGACCGCTCGTTGCGGGATCGGGCACGATCTCCGGCTCGGCGCCGTAGTCGAGGGTCTGCGCGCCGAACCCCCAGGTGACTCGACCCACCCGCAGCGCGACCGCAGCACTCGAGACCGCCGTGCCCGCGAGGTACGGTTCGTACGATCCCTCGACGGACAGATGACGAATGGTGGCGATGGCCGCGGGGTTCGCGAACACGGCCCCGGCGTCACCCACGAGCGCCGCGCCCGCACCGCCCAACCCCGCCGAGCGCGTGGTGCCGGGGAGCGCGGTCACGATGCTGCCCTCCGTTTGGAAGGCCAGCAGGGCGACCACGATCCCGGCAACCGGGGTCATCGAACGCGGATCACAGTCAACCGCGGGACGTTGGTCGGATCGATCGGGCCTCCGGACCCATTGCTGAAGAGGAGTGTGAAGCCGGGCGCGCCTGGCGTTTGGAACGCTCGCATGTACACCCCCGAGCCGGCGCGCAGCGTCCCGGTCATGTTCACCGATCGCCCGGCGCTCGTCGGCGGTGTCAGAGGGAACGTCTTTGGGAAGTTCCCGGCGTCCTGCGCGTGGAGCGAGGCGTAGGTGGTGCGGAACTTCCACGAGTCGTACTGGAGCTGCGCCGGCGCCGAGAAGCCCGGCAGGTCCGATACCCAGTTGGCCAGCGCCCAGCGGGTCACGACGTCGGTGAATGTGGCACCGGTCCGGTTCGCGATGTTCGCCGCACCCACATCGCTCGTGGCGAGGAGCTGGCGCGTGAGCGCGTTCCACGCCGCCACCGTGGTGTCGCCGGCATAGCGATCCACCACAAATCGGACGAAGAGCCAAGCCGCGCCGCGCTCGGCGAGGCTGCCGATCCCCGCGGTCGGTAGCAGGAAGTGCTTGTCGGTGGAATCGAGGTACTGGTAGGCGTTGTACAAATCCCCAATCACGAAGCGAGAGAACTCGGGTGTTCCGGGCGCATACGTGCGCCCGCCCAACTCCTCCGCGTAGTGCGAGAAACCCTCGTTCAACCACAGGACCTCGCCGTCGCCCCCGCGAAGCAGCGCGTGCTGGTTGTAGCTGATCATATGCTGGAATTCGTGGATGAATGTCACCGGCACGATGCGCTGCACCGACGTCGTGCTGTGGGCGCAGCTGACCGTGCCCCCAGGATCCGCCACGATCGAGTAGAACACCTCGCCCTTGTTGGAATTCGGTAGCGACGGCTCCAGGTCCACTCCGTAGAAGAACCCAGCCACGAATCCCGTGCTGGTGCACGCCGCGCTCGTGACTAACTTGTTGACCGTGGGTGTCA
>DATHDT010000349.1:0-6008 GCA_035318905.1 Gemmatimonadales bacterium
CATCAAGACCGACGGCCGGCACGCCACCGTCGAGTTCGGCGTGTCGCTGATCGACGATCTCGCGCGGCGCGACTTCACGATCAACTCCATCGCCTATCACCCCCTGAAGCATGAGTGGCGGGACCCGTTCGACGGCGCGGCCGATCTCGAGAAGAAGACCATCCGCTCCGTGGGTGATGCGAACTGGCGGTTCCAGGAGGACTACCTGCGCATCCTGCGTGCCCTCCGGTTCAGCGCCCGGTTCGAGTTTCGCATCCAGGCGCGGACGCTCGAGGCGGCGAAGGCGAACGCGCAGGGACTCGGCCAGTTGTCGGCCGAGCGGGTGCACGATGAGTGGTTCAAGGGCATCCAGACCGCCGTGCGGGTGTCGAAGCTCCTGGAGCTGTGGATGGATGTCGGGGCGGCCCGCATCTGGCTTCCGGAGATCAGTCGCGATTGGAGCAAGGTGAAGCGGCAGCTCGACAAACTGCCGCGCGATCCGGTGTTGATCACCGCGTTCCTCGCGACCGACGCGGCGTCGCTCCTGATCCGTCTCAAGTGCGCCAATCGCGACATCGAGCGCGGGCGGGCGATCGGGAAGTTCCGGGACAGCTATCCCGACACGAAGAGCGCCGCGGTGATGCGGTACTGGCTGTCGCAGGTGGGAGAGTACGCCGACGATCTGCTGGCGCTCGCGCCGGAGGGCGTCGTGAAGGCCGTCACCGCGATTCGCGCGACGAATCCCCCACTCGGCCTCAAGGATCTGGCCGTGAGGGGCGACGATCTCATCGCGGCCGGCGTTCGCCCTGGGCCCGACGTGGGTGAGGTGCTCAAGCGCCTGCTGGGTGAGGTGCTCGATGATCCGGCCAAGAACACCAAGGAGTATTTGCTCTCCCGTGTCTAGCGCCCTCGTGTACGCGCTCGTCGCGGCGCTCGGCAACGTGCTCGGCGGTCTCGCAGTCACCCGCCGCGCGACGAGCGAGCTGAAGCTGATCGAGCATTTCGTCGCGTTCGGCGCCGGGTTCATGCTCGCCGTCGCGCTCGTCGAGATCCTCCCGGAGGCGCTGGCGAAGAGCGGGAGTGCCGCGCCGTGGCTGGTGCTCGCCGGCTATCTGGCGGTGCATCTGACACAGCACACGGTCACGCCGCACTTCCATTTTGGAGAGGAGACGCACGCCGTCAGCGCGGTCGCCGGGACGTCGGCGCTGGTGGGCCTCCTGCTGCACACGTTTTTCGACGGGGTCGCGATTGCGAGCGCGTTCCTGGTGCGCACCCAGCTCGGCGTGATGGTGTTCATCGCCATCTTCCTGCACAAGCTGCCGGAAGGCGTGATGATCTCCAGCCTGATGATGGCGGGTGGGCGAACGGCCGGGCGCGCGGTCGGGGCGGCCGCGCTGCTGGGCGTGGCCACGGTCGTCGGCGTGCTCCTCACTGACCACCTTGGCTTCTTGGTCCTGCACGGATTGGCGTTGTCCGCCGGAGTCACGATCTACGTCGCTGCTTCGAATCTCGTGCCGGAGTTCCAGCATAAGAGAGGCTGGAGACTCCCTGCCTCCTTCTTCGCGGGGGCGGCCGCATTCTATCTTACGAAGACACTTCTGGATGCCGCGTCTTGACGGGATGCGAGATGCGGGATGCGTCGTCACGAGCGAGTGCTAAGCCTGCGAATGAGCCCGATGATGATGGCGATCGACCGGTTGCAAAGATCAAGTACGGGGACCACGTCCTCCGTGGAGACGAGATCGAGTTTCCGGAGGACCGTCAAATGACTGTAGAGTTCGGTGTTCGAACCCAGAGCGATCTTCAGGCCCCGAAGGAATTGTGGTGTGGTACCCAAGGAGTATCCCTCGGCGATGTTCGCGGGTACCGACAGCGCGGCGCGTCGGATCTGATCGATGAGTGCGAAGTGCTTGCTCAGACGAGCGTCGAGGCTGAGGAGGTAGGCTCGGTGCGCCACGTGTTGGGCGACGTTCCAAGCGTCCAGATGCTGAAGCTTTCTCATGGCGGAACAGTACGAGGGATCGCGTTGGGGGATGGTACCCGGACAGTGCGTCGGAGGGGTGTTTTCGCGCATCCCGTATCCCGCATCCCGCATCTCGCATCTCGTCCGTGACCGACCCGACGCTGTTCCAAGGCTCGACCGAGCCATTGGCCGCGCGGATGCGGCCCAAGACGCTGGACGGATTCCTCGGCCAGGAGCACCTCCTCGGTCCCCGCAAGGCGCTCGGCGACCTGATTCGTCGGGGTGAGATCGGGTCCTGCATCTTCTGGGGCCCACCGGGGTCGGGGAAGACGACCCTCGCCCGCATCATCGCGAACTACACCGATCGACACTTCGAGCCCTTCTCGGCCGTCACCGAGGGTGTCCCGCGCGTCCGAGAGATCATCAAGGAGGCCGAGGAGCGGCTCAAGTACCAGGGGCAGGGCACGATCCTGTTTTGTGATGAGATCCACCGGTTCAATCGAGCCCAGCAGGATGCATTTCTCCCGTGGGTCGAGAACGGCATCATCACCCTGATCGGCGCGACCACGGAAAACCCCAGCTTCGAGCTGACCGGCGCACTCCTCTCCCGGTGCCGAGTGTTCGTTCTGGAGCCGCTGACGGATGAGCATATCCGGACGGTGATTACGCGGGCGCTGGAGCAATCGGGATGCGAGATGCGAGAAACGGGATGCGTGGCGCCCGAGGGCATCGAAGCGCTGGTGCATCACGCGCAAGGTGACGCCCGACGGGCGCTCAACACTCTCGAAGCGGTGCTCAACCATGTCCACGCATCCCGCATCCCCCATCCCGCATCCCGGGACGTCGTGCTGCAAGTTCTCGAGCGCCCCCTGCCGTCCTACGACAAATCCGGCGAGCAGCACTACAACCTCATCTCGGCGCTCCACAAGGCGGTACGCGGCAGTGACCCGCAGGGCGCCCTGTACTGGCTCGCGCGCATGCTGGCGGGCGGCGAGGATCCGCTGTACCTGGCGCGGCGGCTGGTGCGGATCGCGGCGGAGGACGTGGGCCTCGCCGATCCGCGCGCGCTGAGTGTGGCGCTGGCGGCCAAGGATGCCTACCACTTCCTGGGGAGTCCTGAGGGCGAGTTGGCGTTGGCCGAGGCGACGATCTATCTCGCCACGGCGCCCAAGTCGAATCGGGCCTACGCCGCGTTTGGGGAGGCGCAGGAAGCGGCGAAGGCGCACCCCGCCGAACCGGTACCGCTCCACATTCGCAACGCCCCGACCGGCCTGATGAAGGAGTTGGGCTACGGCGCAGGGTACAAGTACGCGTTCGATTCGGAGCAGGCGTACATCCCACAGGAATACCTGCCCGATGCCCTACGCGGCGCGAGCTGGTATGCGCCCACCGACTTCGGGTACGAGAAGACCATCAAGGAACGCATGGAATGGTGGCAAAAACTCAAGAGGGACGCCGGCTCGTGACGACGAAGACCCCGAAGTCCGGACCGGTCTGTGGGGGCGGAGTCGGCGAGCCCCCGATGGGCGGGACGGGGGTCACGCCCGACATCGGCACATCCACGGGGCCGCCCCCGTACGTGCCAGTCGCCACCGCCGCGCCGAAGAAGTCCTGCACGTTGCGGATTTCGTAGACGTCGCCCACCTGCACGACGCCGCTCAGGTCCACCGGGACAGCGGCCTGCCGGCTCCAATTATAGATGATCAGGTTCGCCCGCCCCGGCTCGTAGCGGTTGGGCCGCAGGAACACCTTCGGCTCGGCCGGTGGGCTGAGCGCGGCGCGATCGCTCGCGCCCACGCCGGTGATTTGCTGCCAGGCGGCAAAGTGGTAATCGGTATTGCGGTAACCCCACGCATCGGCGCTCGAGTCGCGGTAGTAGCGGTTATTGGCCAACTGGAAGCCCGACAATGTCGAGTCCCGCAACCAGATCATGTCGCTCGTCGCACCGAACAGGGAGTTGTCGGTCATGGTGAGCGACTGCCACCGGCCCACCTCGAACAGCAGCATGCCTCCCACGGCGTAGTTGTTCCGTACCGTGAGGTCCTGGTTGGCCGTCATACCGAAGCCGACCAGCAGGTTGTGCACACCGACGTTGGGCGAGAAGTATGTCATGTTGTCGACGAGTGTGCCGTTCTGCACCGGGACGCTGCCACCAAACAGAATGTTCGCGCTCGGGGAGTTCGCGGCGTCGGCCGTCACCGCCCCGTTGTTGAACGCCACGTTCCCTTCGACGTGAAGGTTGGTCAGCCCGTCGAGCCCCACGATGGTGAAGACGTGGATGCCGTAGCCGAACTGGTTGAAGAGAATGTTGTCCCGCAGGTACACTGGGCCGACATTGCTCTTGGCGTAGATGGCGTGGCCGTTGCCGAAGACAGATTCCTGCCAGCCGTTGTTGTAGGCGAGGCACCCGTACAGCTCGATATCGACCGGATCCGCGAAGGTGTAGAACCCAATCCCGCCGTCGTGCACGATCAGGTTGATGAGTTTCACATGTGAGGCGTGGACGACGATCAAGTTGGGACGGGTGTCCGTGGTCCGATCGGGGTCCGAGTCCATGACCTCGAAGCCCCAGAACGTCGAGTAATTGCCGGCTGCGGTGAGGAAATCACCGCGATTCGTGGGGGACGTCGCTCCGCTCGCGTCCAGGATCGCCCGCTCGCCGGGGTATTGCCGCACCACGATGGGAGCGGACGCCGTGCCGGTCAGGGTACTGTTGATGGGGGTAGTGCTGGTGTAGGTGCCGCCGCGCAGCCAGACCGTGTCGCCGGGCTGCACCTTGCCGTTCCCACCGTGCAATGCGGTCTGGAGATCCCAAGGCTGCCTCGACCCGTCACCGCCGCTCGATCCGTTCGGCGCCGCATACCATCCCCGCACGGCGATGGCGGCGGGGCCGGCGGTGCCTCCGTAGGTCCCCACCACGGTGGTCCGGCCCGGGCGGATCGCGGTGATGCGCGCCGTCTGCGTGCCGGTGCTCACGACGCTGGCCACCTTGGGGGACAGCACTCCCCAGACGACCTGCGCGGGCACGGGGGTGCCGTTGGCGTCGAGAATCGTGGCCGTGACGGGGATTGTGTCTCCCACCAGCAACGAGTCGATCGCCGGTGTTACGATCACCGCGAAGCTTCCCAACGTCACCTCGATCGGGGCGTCGCCCGCGAGCGGTGTCAGGACAATCGCGATCGCCGGATTGGCGCCGGGTTGCACATTGAGGGTAGCAGAGCCGCCGTGGGTTTGGATGCCGCCCGCGTCGTAGCCGCGGATGGCCAGTGTGCGATCGGCGCCCGCCGGCAGCGTGATCGTGCCGGTGGCGGTACCGGCGACGATGGGGATGTTGAACAGCAGTGCGGGGGAGATATCTGGCGCCGTGACCTCCACGACGAGCGTCGCGACCGCGGTCGCGGACACGTCGGCTCTCAGCAGGAGCCGGGCCTCCGGCGGCCGGCCACTGTCCGTGGGCTCGCTCAAGCAGGACGCGAGCCCGAGCGTAAAGACTAGGGCTGCCCCCAGCCAGAGTCGCCTGGTACGGAGCACGAGACGAGGCCCTTGATTAGGGATTACGGGCCGACGACGACGGTCGCGGTTCCGGTTGCTCCGTGGAACGTGGCGGCAATCTTCGTAGAGCCTACCCCGGCCCCGGTCACGAGCCCGGCCGCATCCACGGTGGCGATCCCGGGATCCTGCGTAGCCCAGGCGACCGTTGCCGTGGTGGGATTCCCATTCCAGTCGATGATCGACACGCCGAGCTGGACCGTTCCCCCGATTCCCACGGTGGGCGACGGGGGCGTCACCGTGATGGTGAAGCGTCCCAGCGTCGCGACGATCGGCTGGTCACCCGTGAGGGGCGTCAGCGTGAGCGCGACTGCCGCGTTGGGTCCGGGCTGAATGTCGAGCACGGTCGAGCCGTTGTGCGTGAGAATCCCCCCGGCGTCGTACGCCCGCAGGGCAACGGTTCGATCGGAGCCCGCCGGGACGACGATCGTGCCGGACGCGACGCCCGCCGAAATGGGGATATTGAACAACAACGCGGTAGGAATGTCCGGCGCGGTGACTTCCGCGACCAACGTTG
>DATHDT010000350.1:0-2226 GCA_035318905.1 Gemmatimonadales bacterium
CGTGTGGTCAGGAAAATCACGCTGGGATTCGCGCTCGTTTTCGCGA
This sequence comes from Gemmatimonadales bacterium, assembly GCA_035318905.1. Classification (GTDB taxonomy): domain Bacteria; phylum Gemmatimonadota; class Gemmatimonadetes; order Gemmatimonadales; family GWC2-71-9; genus 20CM-2-65-7. The sequence continues at coordinate 47 of DATHDT010000350.1, forward strand.
TCGTCGTGACCCTGGGATTCGTTCCCTCATTCATCACAGCGGAGGCCCCGGGACAGCGCTTGCTGTTCGGCCTCTTTCAAATCAGCATGATCGACGACGTCACGCACGGCGTAACCGCCCTGGCGGCTCTGGCCGCGGGAATCGGGTCGCGACGCGCGTCCCTGCTGTTCCTCACGGCCTTCGGGTTCTATTACGCCCTCGATGCCGTCTTCTACCTCACGTACGGATTCTTCAACGACAAGCCGTGGATAGCCGATCTGGCCCTCAACCTGCCCCACGTGGGTATCGCGACGCTCATGCTCGGCGTCGTGTACTGGTGGGTGCCTCGCGTCGAGCGCGTATAGCCGCCGCACGACGGCCTCAGGCCTCCCCTCGACCGTACACGCCCCAGGCACCGCGCAACACATCGCTGATCTCCCCCAACGTCGCCCGTGCCCGCACCGCTGCCAGGATCGGCTCCATCAACGGGGCGCGCGGATCCCGAGCGGCCGTCTCCAGTTCACCCAGCGTCCGCGTCGCGCCCGGCTGGTCGCGGTTGGCGCGCGCCGCCGCCAGTCGCGCGCGCTGCCCGGCGGCGAGCTGTGCGTAGTCGGGGACCGGCAGCGACGGCGCCGGTTCCTCGGTCACGTACTGGTTCACGCCCACGACAACCTCGCGGCCCGCTTCGACGTCGCGTTGCTGCGCGTACGCGCTCGCGGCGATCCGTTCCTGGAACCAGCCACGTTCGATCGCCCGCACCGCGCCGCCCAGCTTCTCGATCTCGTCGATCTGCGCGCGCGCCTCGCGCTCCAGGTCATCGGTGAGCGCCTCGAGGTACCAGCTGCCCGCCAAGGGGTCCACGACGTCCGGTACGCCCGTTTCGTGCGCCAGCAGCTGCTGCGTGCGGAGCGCGAGCGTCGCGCTCTGCGTGCTGGGCAACGCCAGGGCTTCGTCATACGAATTCGTGTGCAGGGACTGGGTGCCGCCCAGGACCGCGGCCATGGCTTGAATCGCGACGCGCACGACATTGTTCAGGGGCTGCTGGGCCGTCAGCGTGGCGCCTCCAGTTTGCGTGTGGAAGCGCAGCCGCGACGCCGCCTCCGACGCCTGGAACCGCTCCCGCATCAGCCGGGCCCAGAGCCGCCGCGCCGCCCGGAACTTGGCAATCTCCTCGAACAGGTCGGTGTACCCCGCGAAGAAAAATGAGACCCGCGGCGCGAAGACGTTGACGTCGAGGCCCGCGGCCACGGCCCGCCGCACGTACTCGAGCCCATTGGCGAACGTGAAGGCGACCTCCTGCGCGGCCGTCGCGCCCGCCTCGCGCATGTGGTAGCCCGAAACCGAGATGGGATTGAAGGGCATCCCCCCCGCGCTCGTCCAGCGGAAGATGTCGGCCACGAGCCGGAGGGACGGCTCCGGTGGGTAGATGTAGGTCCCGCGTGCGATGTACTCCTTGAGAATGTCGTTCTGGACCGTGCCCTGCAGCTTGGCGCGGGGGACGCCCTGCTCCTCGCCGACGACGACGTACATCGCGAGCAGGATCGCCGCGGTCGCGTTGATCGTCATCGACGTGGACACCCGGTCGAGCGGGATCTCGTGGAACAAGCGCTCCAGATCGTCCACGGTATCGATCGCCACGCCTGCGCGCCCGACCTCTCCCTCGGCCATCGCATGATCGGAGTCGTACCCCATCTGCGTGGGCAGGTCGAACGCGACGGATAACCCCGTCTGCCCGGCATCGAGCAGGTGGCGAAAGCGCGCGTTGGTTTCCTCGGCGGTTCCGAACCCGGCGTACTGGCGCATCGTCCACAGTTTGCCGGCGTACATCGAGGGGTGGACGCCTCTGGTGAAGGGAAACGCGCCGGGCGCACCGAGGTCTCGGGCGGGATCGCCGCGCCAGTCGTCTGGTCCGTACACGGGCTTGCGCTCGGTCACGCGCGTCCGATCGTCTCCGTGGCGAACGTCACGTCGGCCTTGCTGCCGATCACCAGTGGCGTGCGTTGATGGAGGGCATCCGGATTGATGTCGAGGATCGATTGCTTGCCGTCCGTCGCGAGTCCGCCGGCCTGATCCACGACGAACGCGAGGGGAGCCGCCTCGTAGAGCAAGCGCAGTTTGCCCTGGGGCGAGCGCGTGTCGGCCGGATACAGGAAGATGCCCCCCGACATCAGATTGCGATGAAAGTCCGCCACGAGCGAGCC
>DATHDT010000351.1:0-4543 GCA_035318905.1 Gemmatimonadales bacterium
CGGGTGGGTATTGAACGGCCCCAAAATGTGGATCACGAACGGGTCGACCGCGCAGGTCGCCGTCGTGTGGGCGAAGACCGGGAAAGAGCCCGACTCTATTCGCGGCTTCATCGTGCCCACGGATACGAAAGGCTTCTCCGCCAAGGATCAGAAGGGCAAGTTGTCCCTGCGCGCGAGCGACACGAGCGAGCTGGTGCTTCAGGATGTGCACCTCCCCAAGGACGCGATTCTCTCCAAGTCGGGCGGGCTCAAGTCGCCGCTGATGTGCCTCACCGCCGCGCGCTACGGCATCGCGTGGGGGGCGGTCGGCGCGGCGATGGCGTGCTACGACGAGGCCGTGAGCTACGCCAAGGCGCGCGTGATGTTCGGCAAGCCGATCGGCGGATTCCAGCTGCAGCAGCTGCGCCTCGCCGAGATGTTGACGGAGATCACGAAAGCGCAGCTCCTGTGTCTCCAACTCGGGAGACTCAAGGACCAGGACAAGGCGACACCGCAGCAAGTCTCGCTCGCGAAGCGCAACAACGTGAGCATGGCGACCGACATCGCTCGGGAGGCGCGGCGTCTCTTGGGCGCCAACGGCATCCTGGTCGAATACCAGGCGATGCGCCACCTCGCAAACCTCGAATCGGTCTACACCTACGAGGGGACGCACGACATCCACACCCTGATTCTGGGACAGGAAATCACGGGCCTCTCCGCCTTCACCTAGAAACAACCCTCCCAGGGGTCTCGTTGTCTAAGCCATATGATCCTGACAACGCTGCTCGCCATCGCGACGCTCAATCAGTCCCCTGCTCAGACACTCGTCGACATCCACGATCTCACTCCCCGCGAGCACCGCACCGCGGGCTTCGTCCTCGCGACAGCGCAGGAACTGCGCATCGCGGCGGTGGGAGCCGATCCACGCCCCGAGCGCCGTGAGCGGCGTGACAAGGGCACGTGGCAGGACGACGACGTCGCGACGTGGCCGGCGGCGGCCTGGATCGTCGATGTGCGCACGCGCCAGGTCGTGTGGGACCTGCGCGCCGCCGAGACCGATCGGGAGTCCAATGGACTGCGCCGTTTCGCCGGCACGGTGCGCCTCCCCGCCGGCGTGTACGAGGCGCATTACGCGTCGTACGCCGCCGCGTGGACATCGATCGACGGGATGTCGGTGATCAACGGCCTGCGAGAGCTCGCGGGCCGCATTCGTTACGGGGGTCCCTACATCGAGGATGGATCGTACAAACAGTTCTCGCTGATGGTCGCGGGCGTCGGCCGGGCCGCAGGAGATTCCACAATCGACCTGGCGTCGAAAGTGTTCACCGCGACCGCGATCGCGAGGATCGCCCCCGAGCCCGGCACCACCGCGCGCTACGGCTTCGCGCTGGTGCGGCCCACCGACGTCGACGTGTACGCGATCGGCGAGATTCGGCGTGACGCCGGCTTCGACTACGGCTGGATCATGAACGCGGATACGCGCGCCCGGGTCTGGGCGATGGATTACGCCAATACGGAGCCGGCGGGCGGCGCCGCCAAGAACCGAATGACGCGCGAGACGCTGCGCCTCCCGGCGGGACGCTACGTCGCCTACTTCGTTAGTGACGATTCACACGATCCCGATGAATGGAACAACGTACCGGCCTTCGACCCCGCGTTCTGGGGCCTGACGCTCCGCGTCGCCGACGCCACGGCGCGCGCGGGCGTGAAACCCTACGCCTACGAGCCCGTCCCGGTGGGCCAGACCCTCGTCTCGCTCACTGGCATCGGCGATCGTGCGTCACGCTCAGCGGGATTCACGTTGCGCCGGCCGCTGGACGTGCGCGTGTACGCCATGGGCGAAGGCGTAAACGGTCAGATGGTCGACTACGCGTGGATCGTGGAGGCGACCAGTCATCGGCGCGTGTGGACGATGCGCTTCGAAGACACGGGGCCCGCGGGCGGCGCGGCGAAGAACCGTCTCTTCGACGGGACCGTCCATCTCGAGGCCGGCAGTTACATGGTGCACTACGCGAGCGACGACTCGCACTCCGCGGCGGAGTGGAACGCCGCGCCGCCCGCCGAGGAGCGCTACTGGGGCGTGAGTGTGTTTCCCGCGAGCGGACGCCTCGACTCGGCGCTCGTCGCGCCGTTCCAGCGCGGGCCGAGCGGCACCGTGCTCGCGGCGTTGGTGGAGATGCGGGACGACGAGCGGGCGCACGCCCCGTTCCGCCTGGAGCGCGAGACCACGCTGCGCGTGTACGCCCTCGGCGAGGGCATGAACGGCGACATGGTCGACTACGGCTGGATCGAGGACGCCGGGACCGGGCGCGTGGTGTGGGAGATGACCTACGACGCGACCGAGCCGGCGGGCGGGGCTCGCAAGAATCGAGTGTACGAGGGGACGGTCAAACTGCCGGCGGGCTCCTACGTGCTGCACTACCGGTCGGACGGCTCGCACTCCTTCGACGATTGGAACGACGACGAACCGGATGATCCCGAGAGCTGGGGCATCACGGTGTTCCGACTGACGCCTTAGCGGCCGCCGCGCGGCCGCGCTCACGGAATGCAGCATCGGCATCGCGCCACGCCGCGGCGACCCAGCGATACTCCGCCGCGGCGCTGTCGCGCCGGCCCGCGCCCTCCAGGGCGTGAGCCAGCGCCTCGTGCAGTTCCGTGTGCGTGACGTAGAGATTGCTCGCCTCGAGACCACCGCGCATCGCCGCGCGTAGCAGTGGCACCGCTTCCGCGAATCTTCCCAGGGCGATCAGATCCTCGGCCAGCCGGTAGTTGATCCGCGTAAATCCGAAGGCCGGAGACGTGAGGGCCTGCTGGTACTCGTCGACCGCTTGAGGGCGGCGGCCGCGGGCGTCCCACAGGAGGCCGCGCGCGTAGTGGTACATCCGCTGGTCCCGCGCATAGCCGCTGAGGCTTCCCACCCGCTCGAGTGAGTCCGCCAGCAGGGCCACGCGGGCCGTGTCGCCGCCGGCGGCGAGCGCCGTCACCTCGTGCGCCAGCATCCAGGTATGTTGGCGCGCCGTGGCGCCGGTGCTCGAGTCGTCGATCACCCAACGCCGCCGCATCGTGTCGAACAACGCGGCGGCGGCGAGTGGTGAGCCACCTTCGGTGAGCACGATGGCGCGCAGCAGCGGCGCCGTTCCCAGCGCTTCGATGTCGGGATCGTGGTGGGCCTCGGCCTCGTACGCTTTCGCCGCCGCCAGCGCGCGTGCCTGGCGGCCCTGCATCCGGTCGCGCAGCACCTCGAGCCACAGGCCCCCGTGCCGCTGCCCACCAGTCAGGGAGACCAGCACGGCGATGTTGCGGCTCGCTTCCGGGAAGTCGCCGCGGATCAGCGCGATGCGCGCGGCTTGATTGGCCACTTCGATCGGCGGAGCGCCCACCGCCTCGGCCTGCGAGACGAGCACACGCACCGCCTCGCTGTCGCGCCCGACACCGGCGAGGAGAAACACCTCCGCGATCCACGCGCTGCGGCTCGTCGGCTGGACCCGTCGCTGCCAACTGAGTACCTCCATCATCCGCGCCACGGAATCCATCGCGCTGTAGGCGCTGAACATGCCGTCGAGCGCGAGGCAGGCGCGACAGTCGGGTCCCCCCGCGGCGATCGCAACGGAATCGAGCTGCGCGAGCCGTTGATAGAGGCGCAGCTCGCCGGGGAAATCGGCGGCGAGCCAGTGCGCCTGGCCCGCCAGCCAATAGCCCTCGGGCTCGTGCGGAAAGGCCGCCACCAGCGAGTCGGCGACGACGACGGCGTTGGGCGACTGGTCGACGAGGGCCCAGTAGGCGCGGAGTAAGAGGCGCTCGTAGCGGCCGCTGCCGCGTTCCGCCGCGCGGCGCGCCTGGCGCGCCAGCGCGCGCACGCCGGTTCCGGGTGCCCCGAGCGCGTTCCGCGTCTGCACGGCGTAGTACAGCGCCAGGGCGAAGCTCGAGTCCTCGTTCACGGCGAGCCCAAACAGCGCGTCGGCGGTGGCGTAGTCGTGGCGATAGTACGCCCGGAGGCCGTCGTCGAAGTAGCGCCGCGCCACGAGCGACGTCGGCGACAGCTCGGCCACGCCGGCGACGGGGGCGGGGCGGCGCAGCTCGGCGGCGAGACGCGCCGTCGCACTGTCGGCGAGGGCGAAGGGATCGCGCGCGCGCACCACCCACGAGCGCCGTACGGCGCCCGTGCCCAGCTCCACCAGGCGCAGATCGAGCCGCCACCCCTCCGGCTGCGGATAGATCTCCCCTTCGACGAGGCGATCGGCGCCCGCGAGCTTGGCGGCGCGCAGCAACGCGGCGCCCGTGAGGTTGCGCTCTCCCAGTTCGCCCGTGACCTCGTACAACCGCGCGCGGCTGATCACCTGCACGTCGCGCAGGTTGCCGAGGCCCGTCGCGATCAGCTCGGGGAGCGTGGCGCCCAGCGCGGCGGTGTCGCTGGTGCCCTCCACGGCCAGCGCGCCCACGGCGAGCACCGGGATCGTCGTCGGGCGCCGCGATGCGACCCACGCGACGAGGGCGATGACGGCCAGAGCCACGGCCCCTGCCGGCCACCAGCGGCGGCGGTGAGAGGGTCCGGGCGGGGGGGGGG
>DATHDT010000352.1:0-8306 GCA_035318905.1 Gemmatimonadales bacterium
ATCAAAGCAGGGAGCGGTAGAGATCGCGAAGGTGGTGGTCGCGCAGATCGCGGACCGCCTGCCACAGGTCGGGTTCCGACGTCGCGCAGAAGATTTCGGCTGTGGAGCGCTCGGCCTCGGTGCCTTCCGCTCCGAACAGCACGCGCCCGCGCCAAATCCCGTCCTCGGTGCGACGCACCGAGAGGCGAATATCAATGGGCTGTCCGTCGAAACGTATCGGAGGAAGGTCGTGGACGACCTGGTCGAGCGCAGGAGAAGCTTGATACCGAGCCGGTTGTGCTGGCATGCAGTGCCGTTCTGGCTGGTTTGCGCAAAGATATAAGAAAAGAGCACTTACGCAATACTTACGGACCGAACGACGAGAGCGGCACCGGTGTGAAGGTCATCAAAAAGAGGACGAGACTCGCCCACCCGAGCCAGCGCCGCGAGCGCGGCAGCGGCCGGTACGCATCCAGCACCGGCGGATGGCCCAAACGCCCACGGGAGAGGACGAGCAGCAGCGACCCCCAGACCAGCCACCCGATCCAGAACCAACCCATGAGCATGATGACGATCCAGAATCCCCGTCCCAGTCCTTCGTGGTGCTTGGGCGCCGCGGAGTAGAGGATGTGACCGCCGTCGAGCTGCGCGATCGGCAAGAGGTTGAGCGCCGTGACGAACATGCCGAACCAACCGGCCACGGCGATGGGGTGCAGCACGATGCCGGAGGCATGACCCATCGCGAAGAGTCGTACGACGCGCGTGATGATAGAGTCGCCCAGGTACCAGAGGGGTTGGTGGCCGGCCCACACTTCCATGCCGACCGCGCCCGACAGGGCCGGTCGACTGAGGGCGAAGCCGATCCACAACAGCGGCAACGCAATCACGAATCCCGCGAACGGCCCCGCGGCGCCGACGTCGATCAGTTGGCGACGGTCGGTGAGAATGGTGCGCAGCCGAATGAACGCGCCGAGGGTCCCGATTGGGAGCGGCGGCCCTGGGAGGAAGTAGGGAGGAGAGACGTCGAGCAGATACCGGCGGGCCATCACGTAATGTCCGAGCTCGTGACCCATGAGGATCGCGAGCAGCGGCAGGGAGAAGACGAGGCCGTGGCTCCAGCCGTGCGCGAGCACGTTGCCCCAGTCAGTCGGCGTCAGTGCGGTTTCGATACCGACGGCGCCGGCAAACACCGCCCCACCCAAGGTCGTCGTGAATAGCGTCGCGGCGAAGAGCACGGCGTGCGCGACCCACCGCTCCGCGGGACGGGGACCCGCCGGATGCGTGAGAACGAGATGCCGGCCGTCCGGCTCGTCGGACCAGTAGTGGCTGCCGCGCCACGCTTTCAGCGCGTGCGAGAGCTCCGCAGAGGGTCCGGCGTGCGACGGATGTACAAGCGCATCAATGACTTCGCGGTCGCGCAGCGGGATCGTGCGCCATGCGACCAGAAACCGCGTGAGGCTCACGGGCGTACTTGACGCAGAATGACGTCCCGCCTACTATCACTCGTTCGCACGCCGCCCCATTCCCAGGTTTCCATTATCAACTTAGGCCCACTCCCCCATCCCGGGGTTCCCCCGCCGTAAATGCAACCGGAGCTGATTCACACGTGGATATCGCCGAACTGAAGAGAAAGTCCGTCGCGGAACTGCACGCGATGGCCGAGAGCCTCAACATTCAAAACTATTCTGGGCTCCGCAAGCAGGATTTGATCTTCCGCATCGAACAATCGCTGCTCGACACGGACACCGTGCTTCGCGGCGAAGGTGTGCTGGAGATCCTCCCCGAAGGGTACGGCTTCCTGCGCAGTCCCGATTGGAACTACCTGTACGGTCCCGACGACATCTACGTCTCTCCGAGCCAGATCAAGCGCTTCGATCTGCGCACGGGCGATACGATCATGGGCCAAGTGCGGCCGCCGAAGGAAGGCGAGCGCTACCTGGCGTTGCTGAAAGTCGAAGTCGTCAACGGCGAAGAGCCCGAGAAAGCGAAGCATCGCGTTGCGTTCGACAATCTCCGGCCGCGCTACCCGGAGCAGCAGCTGAAGCTCGAACGCAAGGACGGCGACCTGTCGATGCGCGTGCTCGACATTCTCTCGCCGATCGGCAAAGGCCAACGCGGATTGATCGTGTCGCCGCCGAAGGCCGGCAAGACCATCCTCATGCAGAAGCTCGCCAACTCCATCATCGAGAATCACCCCGAGGTCTATCTCATCGTGCTGCTGATCGATGAGCGGCCCGAGGAAGTGACCGATATGGAGGAGAACGTGAAGGGGCCGAACGTGGAGGTCGTGTCATCGACCTTCGACGAGCCGGCCGACCGCCACGTCCAGGTCGCCGACATGGTGATCGAGAAGGCGAAGCGCCTCGTGGAGCACGGCAAGGACGTCGTGATTCTGCTCGATTCGATCACCCGCCTCGGCCGCGCGCACAACGTCGTCGTACCGCACTCGGGCAAGATCCTCTCGGGCGGTGTCGACGCCAACGCGCTCCAGAAGCCGAAGCGCTTCTTCGGCGCGGCGCGGAACATCGAAGGGGGCGGCTCGCTGACCATCCTCGCGACCGCCCTGATCGACACGGGCTCGCGCATGGACGAGGTGATCTTCGAAGAGTTCAAGGGCACCGGTAACTCCGAAGTCATCCTCGACCGCCGCATCGCGGAACGCCGCACCTTCCCCGCGATCGACGTACAACGCACCAGCACCCGGAAGGAAGAGCTGCTGCTCTCCAAGGAAGAGCTCAACAAGGTGTATCTGCTCCGCAACTTCCTGGCGGACATGCCGCCCGTCGAAGCCATCGAGTTCCTGCTCGAGCGCCTCAAGCGGACGAAAACCAACAACGAGTTCTTCCAGACGATGGCGCAGGGTTGAAGGGGCGGCTCCTGGGCGTGGACTGGGGTGAGCGCCGCATCGGCCTCGCCTTGTCCGATGAATCACAAACCCTCGCCCAGCCCCTCGATACCCTCACCCGTCGGCCCGGGAAGCGCTTCCCAATGGCTCGCCTCCTGGAGCACGTCGCCACCCAGCAGATCGTCGGCATCGTCGTGGGGCTCCCCCTCGACGAGGCCGGAGACGAAGGGGACTCGGCGCGCGCGGCCCGCGCGCTGGCCGACGACATCGGCCGCCGGTCGAGACTCCCTGTCTCTCTGTGGGACGAGCGGATGACGACGGCGCGGGTCCGCGCCGCCGTGCACGAGATGGGCGGGTCCACCCGGGGACGGAAGGAAGACGTCGACGCCCTCGCGGCGGCGTTGCTCCTGCAGCACTACCTCGACACACAGCGCGGAGGCACCACGTGAGAGCCGTCTTGCTCGCGCTCGTGTTGGCGGCGTGCGGTGAGGCTTCGCAGGGACCGAAGGTCACGGTCACGATCCCGCGCGGCGCCACGTTCGGGCAGGCGGTCGACTCGCTGGTGAGCCGCGGCGTGATCGATCACCCCGGCTGGTTCCGCCTCTACGCGCGGGCGCGCGGCCTCCCCGGGGCGTTGAAGAGCGGCGTCTACACCTTCACGGTGGACGACAGCTGGGGCGAAGTCGTGACCGCTCTGAAGGCGGGCCGCGGCGCCGAAGTCCGCTTCACGGTCCTCGAAGGGATGATGGCGTTCGAGATCGCGGAGCGCGCGCGCGTGTGGCTCCGCATCCCTCGCGATTCGTTCTTCGCGGCCGTGAAGGACACTTCCCTGCAACGCGAGCTCGGCATCCGCACCAACCCCGCCGGCGTCGAGGGTTACATGTACCCGACGACCTACAGGGTGCCGGTCGGGATCAAGGCGCGCGACCTGGTGCGCCTGATGACGCACGAGTTCATCGAGCGCTGGTCGCCCGAGTGGGACGCGCGTGTGACGCAGTTGGGGATGACGCGACACGAAGTCGTGACCCTGGCCTCGATCATCGAAGCCGAAGTCCGTTATCGCCCCGACCGGCCCTATGTCTCGGCAGTGTACCACAATCGCTTGAAGCGACGCATGGCGTTGCAGGCCGATCCGACGATCAACTACGCGTACCAACGGCGCCTGCGGCGCGTGTGGGAGAAGAACCTGCAGATTCGGTCACCCTACAACACGTACTTGCATCCCGGACTCCCGCCCGGCCCGATCAGCCAGCCGAGCGACTCGAGCATCTACGCGGCGCTCGAGCCCGCGCCAGTCGGCTTCATCTACTTCGTGGCGCAGCCCGATGGGAAGCACGTGTTCTCTGAGACCTACGCGGACCACCTGGCCGCTATCAGGCGGGCGAGACAAAACCGACGGTAAGGGTTACGGCAAAGCCTCTCGGAGGCCACGCGCAGCAGTCTCCGGATCAGCTGCACCAAGCACCGCACCGATCACCGCCACGCCGACGGCTCCCGACCGACCAATCTCGGCAGCCGTCCCCGCTGTGATGCCCCCGATCCCAATCACCGGCATCCCCTCGGGCGCCAGGCGCGCGAGCGCGGCAAACCCGTCGGGCCCCAGCGCGACCCCGGCATCGGCCTTGTTCCCGGTGGCGAAACAGGGACCCACACTCCAGTAATCGGCGGGCCACGTGCGTGCTCGATCGGCCTCGAGTGCGGAGCCGACCGAGATGCCAAGCAGGAAGCCTGGTGGGACGACAGGTCGAACCGCGTCGAGGGGCGCGTCGTCGTGGCCAAGATGCGCCCCGGCCGCGCCCGCCGCGAGCGCGACGTCGACGCGATCGTTTACCAGCACCGGAACCGGGAGCGCCTGCACCAACACACCGGCAAGCTGCAGCATTGAGCGGGGCGTGCCATCTTTCCAGCGCACCTGCACCATCGTCGCTCCACCGGCGACCGCTCGGCGGCACACGTCGACCGCGTCCCGACCGCGGAGTAGAACGGGGTCGGTGAGGACCATCAACCGCAATTGATCGGCGAGCGTCATGACTGATTCCCCGAAAACCCTGCGCGGCCTCCGCGGGGCGACCACGGCGGCTGAGAACACCAGTGACGCTATCCTCCAGGCCACTGAGGAGCTGCTGCGCGCCCTGCAAAGCGCCAACGGCTTCAAGCCGGAGGACGTGGAGAGCGCCATCTTCACATCCTCTCCCGACCTCACCGCGGAGTATCCGGCGCGGGCGGCGCGCCGCCTGGGCTGGACTGAGGTGCCCCTGCTCGGCACCGCCGAAGTCGCGGTGCCGGGCGGCCTGCCGCGTTGCATCCGCGTGCTGCTGCACTTCTACACGGCCAAGGCTCCAGGCGCGCTCAAACATACGTATCTGCGCGAGGCGGCGAAGCTGCGGCCCGATCGATGATCGGCGGGATCGCGGTCGTCACCGCGAAAGGGGCCGAGCGCTGGAAGCAAGGACACCCCTGGATCTATCGCACCGACGTGGCCGGGGACCCGGGCAAGGAGCCCGGCATCGTTCGCGTCACCGATCGTCGCGGACGCTTCATCGGCCAGGCGCTCTACTCTCCGAAATCCGAAATTCGACTGCGGTTGCTCACGCGCGGTGAGGAGCCCGTGGACGCCGCCTGGTGGGGAGAACGGATCACGGCGGCGGCGCGCCGGCGCGCGGGGATCGAGGCGAGCGCCTGGCGCGCCGTGCACGCCGAGGGCGACGGGTTGCCGTCGCTCATGATCGACAAGTACGGACCGTGGGTCGTCGCCCAGCTCCTCTCGGCAGGGCTCGAGAGCGCGCGCGACGACGTGGTGGCGGGCATCCGAACCGCGCTGCACCCCGACGGCGTCCTGCTCCGGAATGACGCCGGCGTCCGCCGGCACGAAGGGTTGCCGGCGGAAGTGGTCCTGGCCTACGGCCAGGTGCCGGAGGTTGTCGAGGTTGTCGAGGATGGTGTGAAGTACCTCGCGGCGCCCTGGTCGGGTCAGAAGACCGGCGCGTTTCTCGACCAGCGCGAAAACCGCCTGCTGGTCGCGCGGCAAACGCCGGCGGGCAGCCGCGCGCTCGACCTGTTCACCTATCACGGATCGTTCGCGCTGCACATGGCTCGCCTGGCGAGAGAGGTGGTCGCCGTGGACCAGAGCGCCGAGGCACTGGCGCGCGGCGCCGAGAACGCCCGGCTCAACGGGATCGGCAACATCACGTGGCGGGAGGCGAACGTTTTCGATCTGTTGCGGGAGATGGAACAGCGCCGGGAGCGGTTCGAGACCATCGTGCTCGATCCCCCGGCGTTCGCCAAGACCAAGGCAACACTGACGCGCGCCGTGGCGGGCTACAAGGAGATCAACCTCCGGGCGATGCGGATCCTCGCGCCGCGGGGAGTACTCTTCACCTGCTCGTGCTCCTACCACGTCAGCCGCGACGCCTTTCAAGCGATGGTCGTCGACGCGGCACGCGACTCGGGCCGCCGCCTCCAACAAATCGCCGTTTGCGGCGCGGCGGGAGACCACCCTGAGATCATCAACGTGCCGGAGACCGGGTACCTCAAAGGCGTTCTGCTGCGCGCAGTGGATTAACGCAGCGCCAGAACGGCGCGCTGCTGCGAGCGGTGGACTGATTTGCGGCCGGGGCGTACGCCCGACAGTACCTTAGCGACACCCCAGCGAGGTGGGATCGACGACGCGCGTCGAAAATGACGGGGGGACGCGTCGTGAAAATGTAGGGGCGCAGCATGCTGCGCCCCTACACACGTTAAACGGACCCTGTTTTGCGCGAAATCGATTACCGCGCTCCTACCGCCCCGTCGCACGATATCCCCATGGAAGAGCCATGGCGTCCACGCGTCAGCATGCATCGGCGCTCGATCAGACTGCGAGGCCATGACTATTCTCGCCCCGGGGCCTATTTCATCACGATTTGTGCGACCACCCATCTGTTTGGCCGTATTCGGGCCGGTGAGATGGTACACAGCCGGTTTGGCGAAGTCGCCCGCGAGTGTTGGAAAAGCATCCCCGATCATTTCCCACATGTTCGCCTAGACACCTTCGTGGTCATGCCCGACCACGTCCACGGCATTCTGTTTCTGCACGGCGACGGCTCACGGTTGTCCGCCATCGGGCGCATCAGCGCCGGATCGCTCGGGACCATAGTCAGATCCTTCAAGTCAGTGGTTGCGGCTCGCATCAATCACCTACGAGGCACCCGGTTCGGAGGCATCTGGCAGCGAAACTATTTCGACCGAATCATCCGATCTGATGCCGATCTCGCTCGGGCCCGACAGTACATTAGCGACAACCCAGCGAGGTGGGATCGACGACGCGCGTCGAAAATGTCGGGGGGACGCGTCGTGAAAATGTAGACGTGTCGTAAAAATGTAGGGGCGCAGCATGCTAGCGCAGTGCCAGAATCCAGTCCGCGATCGCTTGCACGGCGTTCATCACGATCGGGATCCCGGGATCCTGGTACGTGACCATCTGTCCTTGCGGGGTGCTCTCCGTGGTGCGCTTCAGCACGTGGTTGACCTCGGGGATCAGGACGAGCCGAGCGTCGGGCCGGGCGGCATGGAGGCGCTCGGCGTCGGCGACGGTCGCCTGAAGGTCGGTCTCGCCCTGTACGATCAACACGGGCTGGCGCACGGCCCGGATGGCGGCGGGCGCGTCAAAACCCGCGAGTGAGCGCATGTAGGTCTGATTCACGGAGACGAAGAGCATCGCGAGCGGCTGTGGCACGTCCGCCGGCTGCTCGCCGAGCAGGTAGTGCTTCATCGCGGTGTCGTAGCGAACGAGCGTCAGGCTATCGAACTGCCGGCTCAACTGCTCGCGCATCACGTCGGTGAGCGGCCGACCGAGGCCCGACACGTGCACCACGCCCGCGACGGGCGCACCCTGACGCGCCGCAATCAGCGCCAGCGAGGCGCCCTCGCTGTGCCCTATGAACACCACGCGCGAGAAGCGTGGATCGCGGGCCAGCGACTCCGCCGCGGCACGGGCATCGGACGCGAAGTCGTCGAGGGTCATCTTGCGGATGTCGAACGTGCCCTGTGTCCCAGGCATGCCGCGCTTGTCGTAGCGGAGCGTCGCGATGCCCCGCTCCGCGAGGCGCCAGGCGAGCTGCGCGTACGAATTCGGTCTGATCCCCAGCACGGAGTTGCCGTTGCGGTCCGTGGGTCCCGAGCCCGCGATGATGATGGCGACCGGCACTCGGCCGGCGGCTCCCCTCGGCACCGTCAGCGTGGCGCCGAGTCCGAGCGCGCCGCTCTTGATCGTGTAGGCGGTTTCGACCGCGCCTGAAGGCGGGATGGTGTCGGCGCGCGGGGGAGGGGGCGTCGCCTGAACCAGCCCGGCGACGACGAGGCTAAGAGTGATCATGTTGCTCTCGCTTCCAGAGGACGTAGGACTGCACGACGGGAATCCCACCCGCGAGGACGATCGTGACCATCCAAACCGGGAAGAGCGCACCTCGCGGCGCGAACGCGGCCGCGGCGACCACGAGACCGG
>DATHDT010000353.1:0-5087 GCA_035318905.1 Gemmatimonadales bacterium
TTGCTCTTCCAGTAGGTGAGGAAGGGACCGGCGAGCGGGCGATCGCCGCTGGTTGCGAAGCCGCGGTGCGGCAGCGCGTAGGCAAGGATGTAGCGAATGGGGTCCTTCAAGTCGGCGCTGCCGGTGAAGTATCCGCTGCGATGCGCGGCATCACTCCAGGTGCCATTCTCGGTCCAATGCCAGGCGGCCATCCGCAGCTCGGTGTTATTGCGGTAGGTGATCGGTCCCCAGCCGGCGGAGAGCGCTTCCTGGATGATGTGCGGCGTGTACACGCGGTTGATGTCGGTGCGCGACAGGACGTCGATCGAGCTCCCCAAAGCGCTGTCGGGATCGAACCGATTGATGGCGTGGCCGGGGGTGATGTCGATGCGAACGGTTTGGGCAACGGCGGGAGTGGCCAGCGTGGTCAAGAGGCATGCGAGCTGGGCGGATTTCGGAGCGAGGTTCATGGCTCCATGTTGGGGTCGGGCGTGCCGGATGGGAAGCAGCGCAGCATCCTCGAAAATCCCATACTTTATGGGCATGACAAGACCCGATCGAACGTACGACGCCATCGTCATCGGCTCCGGCATTTCCGGCGGGTGGGCCGCGAAGGAGCTTTGCGACCACGGCCTCAAGACCCTCGTGCTCGAGCGCGGCCGCGACGTGCAGCACATCAAGGATTACCCCACGGCGAACATGGCACCATGGGAGCTGCCGCACCGGGGCTACAACCCGCGCAAGCTGATCGACGACAATCCGCTCATCAGTAAGGCGGCCGGCTACGGCGAAGACACCGCGCATTTCTTCGTGAAGGACGCCGACCACCCGTACGTGCAGGAGAAGCCCTTCGACTGGATCCGCGGGTATCAGGTCGGCGGGAAGTCGCTCATCTGGGGACGTGCGACGCAGCGCTGGAGCAAGTACGAGTTCGTCGCCCCCGAGAAGCTCGGCTACGGGATGAACTGGCCGATCACGTACGACGACATCGCGCCGTGGTACTCGCATGTCGAGCGGTTCATCGGAGTCTGCGGCAACTACGACCATCTCGACGCGATGCCCGACGGCGAGTTCCTCCCGCCCTTCGACTTCAACTGCGTCGAGAAGCAGATGAGCCAGGCGATCCACGCGAAGTACCAGGACCGGTGGGTCGTGCAGGGACGCTGGGCGCACCTCTCGCAGCCGAAGCCGATCCATCTGCAGCAGGGCCGCGGCAGCTGCCAGGCGCGCAATCTCTGCATGCGCGGGTGCCCCTTCGGGGGATACTTCAGCTCCAACTCATCGACGCTGCCCTGGGCCGCGAAGACCGGCAACCTCACCGTGCGGCCGCACGCGGTGGTGCACTCGATTGTGTACGACGCTAAGACCGGCAAAGCGTCCGGCGTCCGCGTCGTCGATGCCAACACGCACGAGCAGCTGGAGTTCACCGCACGCATCATCTTCGTGAACGGGTCAGCGCTCAACTCCACGCTGGTGCTGCTCAACTCGACGTCGGCGCGCTTCCCCCAGGGGCTCGGCAACGACAGCGGGCTGCTCGGCAAGTACGTGATGCACCACAACTATCGCGTCGAAGGGCACGGACGCATCGACGGATTCACCGACAAATACTTCTTCGGCCGCAACCCGACGGAGTGCATCCTCGTGAACTTCCGGAACCTCGGGAAACAGGACACCGACTTCGTTGGCGGTTATACCACGTTCACCGGGGCCTATCGCGAGCGCAGCCTGCCGACCGATGATCTGGCCGGCGACGCATTCAAGCACGCGCAGACGCAGCCGGGGCCGTGGGGGATCTACATGTATATGCAGGGGGAGACGATCCCCAAGGAGTCGAACCACGTGCGTCTCCATGAGACGAAGCAGGATCAATGGGGGATCCCCTTGCTGGTGATGAACGTGGACTACGACGACAACGACGCGCGCATGATCGCGGATTGGCGCACGCAGGCCGCCGAGATGCTCGAGGCCGCGGGGTGCCATGACGTCGAAACCCACGACAAGGGGTGGGCGCCGGGACTCGACATCCACGAGATGGGCGGCGCGCGCATGGGGAAGGATCCGCAGCGCTCCGTCCTCAATCAGTGGAACCAAGTGCATGGCTGCCCGAACGTGTTCGTCACCGACGGCGCGTGCATGACGTCGACCGGGAACCAGAGTCCCTCCATCCTCTATATGGCGTTGACCGCGCGCGCGGCGAACCACGCCGTGGATGAGCTGAAGCGGAGGAATCTGTGAATAGACGCGACGCCCTCAAGGTCACGCTGTTCGCGTCCAGTGGCCTCCTGGTGGCCTGCCGCACCGGCCGCGCGAGCTCCCGCGTCCTCTCGGGAAGCGATCAGATGCTGGCGGAGGAAATCGCCGACACCTTGCTCCCCACGACGGCCGGCTCACCAGGCGCGAAGGCGGCAGGCACGGGCGCGGCGATGAACTTGATTCTCAGCGACTGCTACACGCCGGCGGATCAGCGCATGTTCAAAGAGGGGCTTGAGCGCTTTCGCGCCGAGAAGTTCCTCGCGCTATCGCGCGTGGATCGTGAGACGTTTGTGCGCTCGGTTGGCAGGCAAGCCTGGTTCGCGCCGGTGCGTGACCTCGCCCTCGGCGCGTACTTCTCGTCCGAGATCGGGATGACGCAGGCGCTCCGCTACGTGCGGGTGCCGGGGAAGTACGTCGGCTGCATGCCGTTGGAGCTCGGCCAGCCTGCGTGGGGCTAGGGAACAACCACGGGCGTCCCCGCTGCGGCCGCTGGTGCCGGCCCCGCGTCTACCAGGCGTTTGGTGACCGGCTCGACGCGGAAGTTGAGCCCTTCGAGCGAACGGGAGCCGAGCAGGACGAGGTCGCCGGGCTCTCCGAAGACGAGGTCGTCGGTCGTCCGCTTGCCCGCGACATGGACAAAAGCCGCGCCGACCCATCGCTCGATGACAGTCCCGTCGGCCTGCCGAAACCGCCAGGTGGAGTAGCGCTCGACGCCGAGCGACTCGAGCACTTCAGCGGGAACCCACGACAGCTCTGCACCCGTGTCCACGAGCACGGACGTGAGTGTGCACCGCTCGCCGGGGCAGGCGGGGTTTTCGATCTCGACCACAACGCGGAATGTTCCCATGTCGTCGGGCATGATAGCTCCTCGATCGTTGCCGAGTAGTACCATCCTAGCGCTGCCCGTGTCAATCCATCTCTCCTCTTCCCCCTGCCCCGAAAGGGCGCCGCTTGTCATCCTGAGCGAAGCGCGCGGAACGCGCGCGTAGCGAAGGATCTGCTTCTCTCATCAAAAGCAGGTCCTTCGCGCCTGCGGCGCTCAGGATGACAGGCCGGACGGGCTCTTCTACAAGAAAAAGGGGAGGTGGAGAGGAAGGATCACTTGGTTAGGCAGCACAGCGATCCGGTATTGCCAGGAGAGGGGGACCGATGAACCGAGGCGCGGTGGGTGGAGGTCCCGCTGCAGGCTGTTGTCGAAGAACGCGTGGCGATAGTACGCGGTCTGCGCGGGTAAGATGGAAGGCAGCAGCAGGGCGAGTAGCCGGTGGATGGCGCCGCGAAGTGCGCTTGCGAGCCACAACACAACTCGTGAGACCCGCCGCGTCATGGCGTATCACCCCAACAGGACACTGCGCCGTCGACGCTCAAGACACAGGCGAATCGCTCGCCGAGGGCAATGCTGGCGATCTTCTTACTTGCGACGAGCGTGGGCGTCGTCGGGTAAGTGATAGCGACGCGCATGTCACCCCAGCAATAGATACTGCCGGCGGTCGTGAGTGCACAGCTGTGGTAGCCATCCACGCTGATGGCCGTGAAACTGACACCTGGCGGCGCCGCAATAGGGACCGGGGTGAGTTGATCTTTCCCACTCCCATCACCCAGTGATCCAAACTCATTATCGCCCCAGCAATACACCACGCCCGAAGGCGTCACCCCGCAGGCGTGTTCATAGGCAGCGCTGATAGCGACAAAACTGACGCCCGCGGGAGTCTGCACGAGCGTGGGTGTCCATCGATCCTCCGTAGTCCCGTCGCCCACCCCGCCGTGCGTGTTCACGCCCATGCAGTACGCGGCGCCCGCCGATGTGAGGCCACAGGTTCGCCGAGCGCCCGCGCTCAGAGCGGTAAAGGTCACACCGGGAGGTGCGACAATGGCCGTGGGGGTGAGGTATGAGCTCGTCACTCCGTCGACGATGACCGCTCCCCAGCAGTACGCCGTCCCAGTGGTCGCGAGTGCGCATGAATGTTCATAGCCCGCCGTGACGGCGCTGAACGTGACGCCGTCAGGCGCCCTGATTGGGACCGGTGTGCTCCGGACTTCGCTGGTGCTATCGCCGACTGAGCCGTAGGTGTTGGCTCCCCAACAGTAGATCGGCCCCGCGCGTGTCAGCGCGCAGGTATGGACGCGACCGGCGCTGATGCTCGTGAAGAGGACGCCGGGCGCAGCCTGCACGAGCTGCGGCGTGCTGGTCCCCGCGTACGATTGTCCAATCCCCAGCTGGGGACCTGGGCCGCCCCAACAATAAGCCGCACCGGTTTCGAGGAGCGCACATACGTGCGATTGACCAGCCGTGACCTGAGTGTAGGAGAGCGATGGGAGCACGCGGGTGATCGCGTGGTCGCAACCGAACACGAGGATGCTGATAGCGATAGTGCTGCAAATCCGCAGGCGGTGGCGACGGCGCTCGCGTTCCAGTCGGGGGGGGCGCATGCGCTCAACATTACGCAAAAACAGGTCCTTCGCGACCCGCGTCGCAAAGACGACGGTTCGATTCGCAATGAGGCTCGTTCGGGGACCGGTGTCGCTGCTCCGATCTCCGAGGAGCGACCATCTGCCCTCCGTGAGTGAGGATCCGGACGCGGTGAGGGAGCATCTTGACGGAGTGAGAGAGCATTTTCGATCAGTGAGCGAGCCTCTTCATTGATTGAGGCCCCTGTTACCGTCGGCGCGCTGACACTTCGAGACAAGTTCAGAGGACATCGTTTGGGCGTGCCCATGCTTGCTTTCCAGAGCGCGAGCCCCTGAGCCGCGTTTCGTCGTCCATAAACGAGGACACATCCATTTTTTTCTCAGCACAAATCCCGTGGCCCGGTTTATTCATAGCCCTCCGAGCGTCGGAGACGTCCAAACAACGG
>DATHDT010000354.1:0-9695 GCA_035318905.1 Gemmatimonadales bacterium
CAAGCACCTCGACCAGGGCCCTCACGTGCGCGCCGCCCGTGAGTTTCAGGAACAGCTCCTCGAGCGTCCCGTTCCCGGCCTGATGCTCGCGCCGCACGTCCGCGACCGTGCCCGCCGCCACGACCTTGCCGTGCTGGATGATGGCGATCTGGTCGCACATCGCTTCCGCCACCTCGAGCGTGTGCGTGCTCATCAAGACGGTGCCGCCCTTCTCGACGAACTGCCGGAAGATGTCCTTCAGGAGCCGCGCGGCCTTGGGATCGAGACCTACCATCGGCTCGTCCACCACGATGCACTCGGGACGGTGAATCAGCGCGCTCGAGATGATCAGCTTCTGCCGCATCCCGTGACTGTAGGCTTCGATCAGCTCGTTCTGCCAGCTCGTCAGCTCGAACACCTCGAGCAGCTCGGCAATGCGCCGCTCGACCGATTCGCCCTCCTGGCCGTATAGCCCCGCCACGAAGCGGAGGAACTCGGCGCCGGTCAGCTTGTCGTACACGAAGGGCCGGTCGGGGATGAACCCGAGGCGCATCTTGGCCGAGAGCGGATTGACGTGCACGTCATCGCCGCCCAGCAGCACGCGGCCCTGCGTGGGCCGCAGAATGCCGGCGATCATCCGCAGCGTGGTGGTCTTGCCGGCGCCGTTGGGGCCGAGGCACCCGTACAGCACGCCACGCGGCACGTGCAGGCTGATGTCGTCCACGGCGACGAAGCTGCCGTAGAGCTTCGTGAGGTTCTGCAGGCGGATCATAGGACCTCGAGCTGGAGTCGGCCCACCAGGGGGAAGAGCTCCACCTGGCGCGCGAGCCCGCCGATAGCGAAGCGCAGGTGCGCGGCATCGGCCGGGTACTGATCGAAGGTCGGGTCGACGGCCACCCACCCGCCGAGGTACACCTCGGCCCAGGCGTGATAGTAGAAGCGGCCCTGGAGGTAGATGAGTCCGGAGACCGTGCGCGCCGGCAGACCCGTCGCGCGGGCGAGCGCGACGTACAGCGTCGCGGCGTCGTTGCAGTCGCCGCGCCGTGTCTCGAGCACCTGCTCCGCGCTGGGCACCTTCTCCGTCACCTCGCGACGCAGGTTGGCGTGCACCCAGTGTGTCAGCAGCTCGGCGGTCCGGGCGGGACTGCGGTCCCGTACCCCGACGATGAGGCGCGCCTGCGCCGCGATCCGAGGATCGCGGCTCTGGATCAGGGGCTCGGGCTGCAGCCAGCGGGCGAGCGCCGTGTCGGTGGCCGGCAGGCGGTACGGCGCGGCGTGCGCCTGCAACGCGCTCTCGCGCGAGACCTCGAGCGTATCGCCGGCGAGATGTTGCCGTCCACCCACGCCCTCGCCGCCGAGCAGGACGTCGAAGCCGGCCAGGTTCACGCCGGACAACCGAACGCGGAAGCGCGCGGCGCCGGGGTCGGGCGGCCCGTCGCGCACGCCCGCCGCGAGCGCGGTCGCCGGGACCACGTCGCCGAGGCCGGGAGCGGCGCTGTTCCGCGCGACGCGCGCCGTGTCGCGCCGCCGGAAATTCTCGTACGCGATCTCGAACGCGGAGCGCTCCATCGCGAATCCGACGGGGCCCGACGAGCGAACGATGCGTCCCTGGGCGTCGATCCAGTTGCTGACCTGCACGCCGTTCGCTTCGTAATCGATCCGGAATGCCCGCACCGTGTCGAAGTGCTCGGGCCCCCACACCATCGTCGTCGAGTCGAGGTCGGCGCTGTCGGCGACGACGAGCGTAGACTCGGCGGCGACGCGCACGGTCACGTCCTGCATGGCCAGGAGCAACGGATCGAAGAGCCGCGCCGCGTAGGTCCGTCCCCGCTGCAGCTCACCACCGAAGGCGAGGCGCAGCGGAAGCAAGGAGGGGAGCGTGATCGGACCGGTGAGGGGGATCCGCGTCACTTGCGAGTCGCCGTCCGACACGATCGAGACGCGCAGCACGGAGTCGCCGAGCACGCGGCCGTGGGCGTCGAACTGGCCGATGTCGCCGTCGAACGTCACGTCGACCTGCTGCAGCCGGAGCGTGCGCGAGAGGAACGCGACGCTGCGCGCCTTGGTGCGCCGCAACTTGCCGACGGCGGCGACGTCGAGCACGAAGTCGTCCTCGACGCGGATCGAGTCGGGCAGCGTATCGAGCGTCGCGGACGCGAAGCCGACCTGTTGGGCCCCGAGGTCCAGGCGATAGAACGTGGCGCCGGGCGGGACCGAGAGCGCGGCGTCGGCGAGACGGGCGCCGGTCGAGCGGAACACCTCGCGCTTCACGAGCCAGCCGAGCGACAGCAGCCACACGAGCAGGACGGCGATGGCCCAGTGGCGGCGGGTCACGGCTGATCCATCGCGGCGGCCCGCTTGAGGGCGGCCTCGAATACTTCGTGGTCCTGAGGGGTCTCCACGACAAACGAAACGTCGGCGGGGAAGGCGGAGTTCTCGAGGTGCGTCTGCAGTACCGTCGCCATGATCTCCGCCGCGTCTTCGATGGTGAGGTTGCCGGCGCCGGTGCCGATCGGCGGGACACTGAGGTGGCCGAATTCCCACTCCTGCGCCTGCTGCAGCGCCGCGCGCCAGGCGCGCGTCACGCTGCCGCGGCTCACGGGTTCCGTCTCGCTGCGAATGACGGTGTGGATCACGAATTCGGCGGGCAGGTCGCCGCCGGCGGCGGTCACGACGGCCGCGCCGACCGGAAGGTCCCGCGTAAGGCGGAGGCGCTCGTGAAACTCCGCGCCGCCCATGGTTTCCAGGCGGCGCAGGGCGGCGGCGGTCGGGTCGAGGCGGGTCGTGGCGGGACGGACGATCGCGTCGGCTGCGAGAAACCCCACGTCGTCCACCACCACGCGAATCACCTGCCCGCGACCTCCCGCGAACGGCGGTACATCACGGTGGCTTCATCGGGGCGGTTGAGACGGTCGAGGACCTTGCCGATCCCGTACAACGCCTTCGGATTCGTGGGTTGGAGCTCGACGGCGCGCTCGAACGCCGCCAGCGCGCCGGTGAGATCGTCGACGTGGTTCAGCGCATCCCCCAGGTAATACCAGGCGGCGGCCCGGGCCGGATCGACTTCGACGGCCCGTCGCAGCTGCGCGATCGCGTCGGTCCACAATCCCCGCCGCGTGAACACGACGCCGAGATTGAAGAGCGCCTCGACGTTGGCGGCATCGTCGCGAATCACGCGCAGCAGATCCCGCTGCGCCGCGGCGTAGCTCCCCTTAGCGCCGAGCACCGCGGCACGATTGACGAGCAGGCCGGCGTTGTTCGGGTCGGTCTCGAGGGCCCGATCGAGCTCGGCGAGTGCGCCGTCCCGGTCACCGCGCGCGTCGAGGATGAGCGCCAGGTTGTTCCGGGCCTTTACGTGGCCCGGCTCGCGCGCCAGCAGATCGCGGTACGATGCGGCGGCGCGGTCCAGGTCCCCCCGCTCGCTCGCTTCGCGCGCGGAGATGTACAACGGATCGTCGGCAACCGGGGCGGGAGGCGCGGGCTCGGCAACCGGCGGAGCCCCCGCCTGCGACGGCTCCGGAGGCGATGGGGGGGGCGGAGGCGCGGGCGTCTCGGGATCGAGCTTCGCCCGCGGCGCATCGGCCGGCGGCGTCGCTGCGACGCGCAGCGGCGGAGGCAACTTGTCCCGGGCGACGTCGACCGGCGACGCGATCGCTCCCGTCTCCGTCAACGACTCGGCTTCTTCAATCAGCTCGGCGGCGACGCGCGCCCGGTCCTGCGACGACTGCCAGCGCCGCTCCCGGCGCCGGTTCACGCGACCACCTCGCTCGTCAGCCACGAGAGATACAGATCGTTGCCGCGCTCCACCGGAAACGCGAGCAGCTCGGGGACCTCGTAGGGATGCCGCTCGTCGACCGCGGCGCGCAGCTCATCCCACTTCGACGCATCCGTCTTGAGCAACACCACGACCTCCTGCTCCTGCGTGATCGTTCCTTCCCAGCGATACACCGACTCGGCTCCTGGGAGGACCGTCCCACAGGCGACGAGGCGATCCTCCACTAAACCGGTCACAAACGCCCGGGCGTCCTCGGCGGAACCGAGCGTCGTGAGCACGAGCAGTGCGTGCGTAGACATGGGAGGCCTAACGTAGGAAGACAGCGTGGGATAGGCAAGCGTGAGGGGGAGAGTTGACCTGAGACGGGGGCGCCCCCTAGGCTACGGGGATATGTCCGGGGACTCCCTCATCGTTCGCGGTGCCCGCGAGCACAACCTCAAGAACATCAGCGTCGAGATTCCCCGCGGCACGCTCACGGTCATCACCGGTCTGTCCGGATCGGGGAAGTCGTCGCTCGCGTTCGACACGATCTACGCCGAAGGACAACGCCGCTACGTCGAATCGCTCTCGGCGTACGCCCGCCAGTTCCTCGGGTTGATGGAAAAGCCGGACGTCGACGCGATCGAAGGGTTGTCTCCCGCGATTTCGATCGAGCAGAAGACGGCCGGCTCGAATCCGCGCTCCACCGTCGGCACGATCACCGAGATCTACGACTACCTGCGGCTGCTGTGGGCCCGCAGCGGAACGCCGCACTGTCCCAACGACGGCACCCCCGTCGAGCGGCAGAGCGCGTCACAGATCACGGACCTCGTACTGGCGTGGCCCGAGGGCGCGAAGATCGAAGTGCTCGCGCCGATGGTGCGTGGGCGCAAGGGCGAGTTCCGCGATGTCTTCGAAGCGATGTCGAAGCAGGGGTTCGTCCGCGTGCGCGTGGATGGCGAGACGCACGATCTGTCCGCGGTACCGAAACTGAATCGCCGCCAGAACCACGACATCGCCGTCGTCGTCGACCGCCTCGTGGTACGCGCGGCCGATCGCGGAAGACTCGCCGACTCGATCGAGACGGCGCTCAAGGCCGCGGACGGGGTCGTCGAAGTCGTGCGGCAGAGCGGCAGCCCCCGCTCGACGTTGTTCTCGGAGCGCTACGCGTGTCCCAAATGCGGCCTGTCACTCCCCGAGCTCGAGCCGCGCCAATTCTCCTTCAACTCGCCGTTCGGGGCCTGCGCCGAATGCTCAAGGCTGGGCACGCGCCGTGAGGTCAACGCCGACCTCGTGCTCGGCGACTCGAGCCTGTCGATCCTCGAAGGCGTGGTGTTGCCGTGGGGCGAGCCGAGCGGGTACCTGCGGAAGGTCGTGCTGCCCGCGCTCGCGAAGGCGTTCAAGTTCGACCTCAACGCACCGTGGCGCGATCTGTCGGGGCAGGTTCGCAAGGTGGTCCTCGAGGGCGCGCCGGGGAAGACGTTCACCTATCAGTACGACAGCGAGAAGTGGCACGGTTCCTATGAATCGGGCTGGAAGGGCGTACTCCAAACAGTGGAGCGGCGATATCGCGAAACGGCCTCCGACGCGATGCGCGAGCAGCTCGATCAGTACATGGTGGAGCAGGCGTGTCCCGCGTGTCACGGGAAGCGGCTGCGCCCGGAGAGCCTGTCCGTCCTCGTTGCGGGAAAGAGCATCGGCGACGTCGTGACGCTCGCGGTGCGCGAGGCGCTGGCGTTCTGCACCGCCGTTCCCATTCGCGGCAACGGGAAGGCGGGCCTCGATCCCGAAATCGCCCGGCCGATTCTCAAAGAGGTCGTCGATCGGCTGCGCTTCCTGGCCGACGTCGGGCTCGACTACCTGACGCTCGATCGTTCCGCCGCGTCGCTGTCGGGTGGCGAGGCGCAGCGCATTCGGCTCGCCACGCAGATCGGGAGCCGGTTGGTGGGCGTCCTCTACATCCTCGACGAGCCATCGATCGGCCTGCATCAACGCGACAACGGCCGTCTGCTCGCGACCTTGAAGGAGTTGCGCGATCTCGGGAACACGGTGCTCGTGGTCGAGCACG
Source organism: Gemmatimonadales bacterium (assembly GCA_035318905.1). Classification (GTDB taxonomy): domain Bacteria; phylum Gemmatimonadota; class Gemmatimonadetes; order Gemmatimonadales; family GWC2-71-9; genus 20CM-2-65-7. The sequence goes on from DATHDT010000354.1 coordinate 5,802, forward strand.
ATGAAGAGACGATCCGGGCCGCGGACTACGTCGTGGACCTGGGGCCCCGAGCCGGACGACACGGCGGCGAGGTGATCGCCGCGGGCGCCCTCGACGAGGTCCTGCGCCACCGTGACTCCCTCACGGCTCGCTACCTGCGCGGCGAGCTGCGGATCGGCGTGCCGCCGAGCCGGCGGGTCAGGGCGGAAGATCGGGCCCTCAGGGTCGTCGGGGCGCGTCAGCACAATCTCAAGGACGTGACCGTCGAGTTCCCGCTGGGATCGTTCGTCGCCGTGACGGGCGTATCGGGGTCAGGGAAGTCCACGCTGGTCACCGACATCCTGTACCAGGCGCTGGCGCGCCACTTCTACCGCGCGAAGGTCATCCCGGGCGCGCACGACCGCATCGAGGGGCTCGACCTGATCGATAAGGTGATCGACATCGATCAGAGCCCGATCGGCCGCACGCCGCGCTCCAATCCGGCCACGTACACGGGTCTCTTCACGCCGATCCGCGAGCTGTTCACGTTCCTCCCGGAATCGAAGCTGCGCGGCTACGGGCCGGGGCGCTTCTCGTTCAACGTGAAGGGCGGGCGTTGCGAGTCCTGTCAGGGCGATGGGCTCGTCAAGGTGGAGATGCACTTCCTGCCGGACGTGTACGTCCCGTGCGAAGTCTGCAAGGGCCGCCGCTACAACCGCGAGACCCTCGAGGTGCGCTATAAAGGAAAGTCGATTGCCGACGTGCTCGACCTGACCGTGGCTGACGCGCTCGATTTCTTCGAACACCAGCCTCGTATCAGGACGAAACTCGAACTCCTGAACGACGTAGGACTGGGATACATCCACCTTGGGCAATCGGCTACGACGCTGTCGGGGGGCGAGGCGCAACGCGTCAAGCTCGCCACCGAGTTGGCGAAGCGCGACACCGGGCGCACCCTCTACATCCTGGACGAACCGACGACGGGCCTGCACTTCGAGGATGTGCGGCTCCTGCTCGACGTGCTGCACCGGCTGGTGGACAAGGGCAACACCGTCGTGGTCATCGAGCACAACCTCGACGTCGTGAAGACCGCTGACTGGGTGATCGACCTCGGGCCCGAGGGTGGCGACGCCGGCGGGCAGGTGGTGGCGGCAGGGACGCCGGAAGCGATCGCGCGCGCCAAGGGAAGTCACACGGGGCAGTATCTGCGTAAGGTGTTGCAGCCAGGGGACTAGGGGGTAGGTTGCATTAGGTGGAAGACATCCTTGCGGTCGTTTTCATCTTCGGCGGCGGAAGCCTGTTTCTGCTGGCCATCTCCCCGATCGGGAAAGCCATCGCGGAGCGCATCCGGGGCGGCGCGCCGAATGCGCCCGGCGCGGTCCACGAGGCTCTCGAAGGACTGCGAGAGGAAATGCTCACCGAGCTGCAGCACATGCGCAAAGAGGTGAGCGAGCTGGGGGAGCGCATGGACTTCGCCGAACGAATGCTGGCGCAGCACCGCGAGGCCGAACGCCTCCCGCCGGCGAGGTGACGCATGCGTGTTGAAGAAGTCTTCCTGAGTGTCATTGCGATGGCGGGGTTTGCCTTCCTCGCCTTTCCGCTCGTGCGCGCCCTGTCGGAGCGCATCCGGCCGCGGGTCGACGCGGGGATCAAGGACGAGCTGGTGGGCCTGCGCGAAGACGTGCTGACGGAGGTGCGCGAGATGCGCCGCGAGATTGGCGAGCTGGCTGAGCGCGTGGACTTCACCGAACGGCTGCTGGCGAAGCGGAGCGTCAATGAACGGACCTGAAGCGGTCGCGGCGTTCATGTTTTTCGGCGGCACCTTTTGGGTGTTGCGGCCGGTGGCGGCGGCGGTCGCGAAGCGCATCGCGGGCGAGCACCGCCGGCCGGGGATGGAGCCCGCCGAACGCGACGAGATCCTCGACGAGTTACATCAGGTGCGGCAGGAAGTCGCGGAGCTGGCCGAGCGAATGGACTTCGCCGAGCGCCTGCTCGCCAAGCCACGGGAATAGGGTGCAACCATGGGCGACGCGATCCGGACCTTCTTGACGCTGGCGGCGGTTGTCGGTGGTCCCTTGCTCGCCGTCATGGTCGTGCCGGTGCTCGCGAAGCGTTTCCTGAGGATGAGCCACGGATCGGCCGACGCGCCGCGAGCCGACATCGAGGATCTCCGGGCGCGCATGGCGGAGCTCGATGACATGTCCCGGCGCGTCGCGGAGCTCGAGGAGCGCGTCGACTTCGCCGAGCGGCTGCTGGCGCAGCAGCGCGACACGGCGTTTCCCAGGGCCAAGAGCTGATCGATGGAAGGCGCCCTGGCACTGATGATCCCGATCATCTCGGTGGGCGGATTCTTCGCCTGGATGATCGCGCTCTCGCCGGTCGGCAAGGCATTCGCAGAGCGCCTGCGGGCCGCCAAAACCCCTGCGGGGGACCGGGAAGGTCAGGAGGAGGTGCTCGAATCCGTGGAGCACCTGCGTCGCGAGGTGGCGGAACTGGCGGAGCGAGTAGATTTTACGGAGCGGTTGCTGGGGCAGCAGCGTGGCGGTGAACGCCTGGGACGGGGCGCCTGAATGTTGCCCGCTGAAACGCGCGCGACCGGTGAGGCGTAGGAGAACCCATGATCTTGCAGGGTCCCGTAATCGCTCAGACGCCGCCGCCCCCGCTGCTCCCGTTCGACCCGAATCAGCTGATCCCGCTGATCGGCATGGTTGGGGGGATGATCGTCGTCGGCGTCGTGCTGTACGCATTCCTCAAGTCAGACCTGGCGGCGGCGCTGGCGGAGCGGATTCGCGCGGGGATAGGTCGCCGCAAGAATTGGAAGCGGGTGGACGGGGAGTGGCTCGACACGGCGGCCGACGAGCGGAACGTCCCAGCGCTTGAGGAACGGCTGGAGCAGATGCACGGCCAGATCGCCGAGTTGGCCGAGCGGTTAGATTTCGCGGAGCGGCTGCTCGCGCAGAAGCGCGAGCGCACATTGCGGGCGGGCGAGTAGTCCTGCCAGGAGACCGAGAGGGGCCGAATGGGAATTTTTGACCGCTTGTCCACGCTGATCCGGTCCAACATCACGGACCTGATCTCGCGGGCCGAGAATCCGGAAAAGGTTCTCGAGCAGCTGATCATCGACATGCGGAGCCAGCTGGCGAAAGCCAAGCAGCAGGTGGCCGCCGCGATCGCCGATGAGAAGCGGCTCTCGTCGCAGGCCGAACAGGAGAAAAAACTCGCCGAGGACTGGGAGAAGCGCGCCGTCCTCGCCGTGCAGGAAGGCCGCGACGACCTCGCCAAGCAGGCGCTGCTGCGGCACAACGAGCACGTGCAGGGCGCCGTCCAGCTGCAGGAGACGTGGGTCAAGCACCGCGAGGAAACCGACAAACTCAAGGCCTCGCTCCGCGCCCTCAACGACAAGATCGAGGAAGCGAAGCGCAAGAAGAACATCCTGGTCGCACGCCAAAAGCGGGCGGAGGCGCACAAGCGCATCCAGGAAACGATGTCCTCGATCTCCGACAAGAGCGCCTTCGAGACCTTCGAACGGATGTCGGAGCAGATCGAGCACGAGGAACGCAAGCTGCTGGCCGCCGCCGAGGTGAACGAAGATCTCTCCGGCGATTCGCTGATCAAGCAGTTCCAGGGGCTCGAGGTGAAAGCCACCGCCGACGAGCAGTTGATCGCGCTGAAGCAAAAAATGGGCCTCCTGCCGGCCGGCTCCGCGCCGGAGGCGAAGGCGCTCGGCAAGGGCGCGAAAGAGGCGGACATCGTCGAGGATGACGACGCCGAGCACAGCCGCTGAACCCTGAGTCCGGTCCCCCATCGTCACGGTTGTCGAGCGCCACGTTCGTGGCGCTCTTTGTTGCGGCCCTCGCCATCTGGTTCATCGTCCGGGTCGTCGACATCCTGCTGCTGGTCTTCATCGCCATCCTGCTCGCGGTCTATCTCTCCGCG
>DATHDT010000355.1:0-3502 GCA_035318905.1 Gemmatimonadales bacterium
ACGTCGTGTTCGCACAGTTCCTGTTCTACGCGCTCGGGTGCGGCGCCGTGATGCGGCTACGGCGTGTGGCCCCGGACATCGCGCGCCCCTATCGCACGTGGGGCTATCCCGTCACTCCGATTGTGTTCATCGCATTCGCCCTGTGGCTGGTGGGGAATACGATCCTCAAGAAGCCACTCGACTCGGCGGTCGGCGCGGGCATCATTATGGTGGGCCTGCCGGGCTACTGGTATTGGAAAAGACGACGGTAGAAAAAACGACGGCGAAAAAGCGACGGTAGGAGAACCGTACGGTTTCCTACCGTCGCGTCACACACCGTCGCATCACCTATCGTCGCACTACCTACCGTCTCGGCCTCCAGTTCACCAAGTCTTGCAATGCAGGAGGCATCCGCGTTCCCCATACATCTCGCCCGGAGACGGTAAGGATCTGCGGCCGGTTGCCGGGGAGGCCGTCGCGACCATCTGCGCCGCGCACGCCTGGGCGTCCGGCGGGACCCGATGCGCCCTTGGGGCAGGCGCTGTCGCTGGGTTTCGAGGACTCACCGCCGACACCGCCGGTGCCGGCCTTCCCGCCGGCCCCTCCTGGTCCCGCCTCGCCACCGGGGGTCCGGGCGTCCACGAGTCCCGCGAGGTAGGGTTCCTCTGACGGGGCAACGATCGTGATCTGACCGCCGCGACCGCCGTAGCCCCCAGCCCCGCCGTTTCCGCCGCTGCCCCCCGGACCGCCCGTGCCGCCGGGACATCCTGTCGCGCCCGGGGCCCCGCGGGTGCCGGGATCGCCGTCCGTGCCACGCGCTCCACGCGCCCCGCGCGCTTCGATCACGATCCAGTCGGCCGGCGGCACGGCGTTCGCGTCGGCAAACACGAAGAAGGGTGGGGCGTCCTCGACCTCGACGCCCACCACGAGGAGCCGTTGATAGAACGGCGAGCGCAGGATGCCGAGTCGCACGGTGACCTGGGGACCGGCGGCGCCGGGGCCGGCGCCGCGGAAGCCGAACGCGTGCGGCATGCACGTGTAGTCCGGCGTCAAGGTCGCGGTGGCGGTCAACGATGAATTCGCTTTCAGCGAGGCCATGAGCTTGAACCCGGTCAGCGCGCTCGCGAGCGCGTCGGGCTCGGCGGCCCAGGCACCACCCTCGAGGGGCGTCGCCTGCTCGCTCACGCGGTCGAGGAAGGAGACATGCAATCGCGGTGGATGTTTACGGTCGTAGCGCGATTCAAACGACACCAGGGCGCCGTCGTTCAGGACGGCGGTGTAGGTCGCGCCGAACGTCTCGCCGGGACACGCGCTCGTGGCGGTGGCCATCCGAATCTCGCGGATCTGCGCGACGAGCCCGGGGTCGGGCGCAAAGTCGGGCGGGGGACCGTGGCTGCAGGCTGCCGCGACCAGACCGATGACGACGGCGGACCACCGCTTCATGGATTCTCCTCACGCACCAGGCGTTTCGAATCGATGTCGAAAATGCGAACGCGAATCACGACGCCCGCGCGCCGCTCGTCGATCAGGCGCACGTGAACGACGTGCTCGTCCTCGCTCGGTCGATACAGGATCCAGCTCCCCGCGGGCGCCACGCCGAGAATGCCGCTGCACGTGCGCGACTTGGGCTTCGGCTGCTGCCCGGGCGGCAGACGCGGGATCCAGACGCGACACTCGCCCAGTTCGGGCAGATGGCCCGGTGGGATGCTGAGTGTCACGTTCGGCACCGTCGGGGGTTGGACCGGCGGCTGCACGGGGGGCGGGGGCTGTGTATCGCGCCGCTGCGGCGGTGGCTGCGTATCGCGTGGCTGCACGGGCGGAATGATTTCGCGTGGCGGCAGCGGGGGCCGCTGCTCCGGAGGGCGGACCTCGGGAGGCTTGATCTCGGGCGGGCGGTTGCCTGGGGGCTGCACTGCCGGGGGCTGCACCACGGGCGGCGGGTCATTCCCCGGCCGCTCGCGGGGTCGCTCGTTCTGGTCGCGACCCTGGCGATCGTCGCCGCGGCGATCGTCGCGCACGTCTTCTTCGCGCAACAACTCCCACGTATTTCCGTCGAAGATGCGATTACGGATCACGATGCTGGGACGGCGCTCGTCGATGAGGCGGATGTAGATGAGGCGTTCATCGTCGGCGCGGCGGTAGACGATCCAACTCCCGGCGGGCGCCAGTGCTTCGATTCCGGCGCACGGGCGCGAGCGGGGTCGCGGCTGGCGGCCGGGGGCGCGTCCCGGGATCCAGAGGCGACACTCGCCCGGCCTGGGCAAGTGACCGGGGGGGATGAGGACCTCATTGGTCCGGACGACGACGGGAGGCGGGGGAGCCGGTGCATCCGGGCCCAGCGACGTGCGCGGCGGCGGGCGCGATCCTGCCGGCTGTCGCGAGGGGGGCGGGCCCTGGACGACGACGGTTCTGGTGCAGGCGGCGAGCAGCAGCAGCCCACCCGAGATGAGGAACCTGGTGCCCACGCGCATGGCCGATGCTCCCCTCGAGGACGGATTCAAATGTAGTATTGGGCGCAATGACGCGGGTGGGGGAGGGGCTCATCGAGACGATCCGGGTGCGTGGGAGGCAGCTCCCGTTCCTGGAGCGACACCTCGCGCGCCTACATTTGTCTCTAACGGCCCTCGGGCGACCCTCTCCCTCGACGGGTCTGGGGCAGCTGGTGCGCGCGGCGGCCGCGCCGCCTGAGCTGGGGGGCGCCGATCACGTCGTGCGCCTCGCCTTGCTCGACGGTACGCCGACGATCGCGACGCGCGAGTTGCCGCATCTCAACCCACCGGCCGTGGTTTTGGGGACGGAGCCGCACACCCCGTACCCGCACAAGACCACCGCGCGCGGCTTGTTCGACCGGGCGATTCTGGAAGCCCACGCCCAAGGCGCCGACGATGCGCTGCTCGTCACGGCGGAGGGGGGGCACATCGCCGAGGGCACCGCGTGGAACGTGTTCTGGTGGGAGGGCGATCGGCTGTACACGCCAGCGCTCGACCTCGGCATTCTCCCCGGGGTGGGCCGCGCGCGGGTGATGGAGCTGGCGGAGGTCACGGAAGTGCATGTCACTGCCGCCGAGTTCGTGGGGCGCAGCCTCTTCATGGTGAATGCCGTGCGGGGAATCGTGCCGATCGGCTCGTTTCGTGGTCGGGACGTGCATTTGGACGCTCGGACCGCCGAGCTTTCACATAGGTTCTGGCCCGATTAAGTTTGTTTTTTCCTAGGCGTCTAGCCGTCTCGGCGTCTAGTCTTACGGTGGCTGTAGCTCAATTGGTTAGAGCGCCGGACTGTGGCTCCGGAGGTTGCGGGTTCAATCCCCGTCAGCCACCCTCCTCCAAGTTCCATACTGGCGACGCAGCCCGGTGACGTGCACGTTCCCCGGGTGTTCGTGACCAGACGCGTGGGCGTCGTGCCGTTGCTGCTCCTCCTCGGCGCGGCGGCGTGCGAAGGGCCATTCGAGCCGCCGACCGGTAGCCTCGAGCTGCGCGTAACGACCGTCGGCGTTGACTTGGACGCAGACGGATACGCCTTCAGC
>DATHDT010000356.1:0-4426 GCA_035318905.1 Gemmatimonadales bacterium
GATCAGATTCGTGTAGCGAATCCCCGGCTTGCCGAAGATGCCGCGATGGCCGTTTCCGGTCGTCCGTGTCTTGGCGCGGGTGGCTGTCTCGAGGTCGTATACGAACGCGCGGACGATCCCGCCCTCCACCAGGCGCGTCGCGGTGGATGCCACGCACTCGTCGTCGAAGGGACGCGACGCCGGGCCCTGCGGCGCCAGCGGATCGTCGCTGATCGAGAGACGGGTGTCGAACACCTGCTCGCCGACCTTGGCGGCGAGCGGCGAGCTGCCCTGCAGCACCGTCTTGCCGGAGAGCGCCTGCTCGAGCGGCAGGACGATCGCGGCGAGGCCCGCGGGCGTGAACACGACCGGCAGGGCGCCGTCCGGTGGCGTGACGATCGTGAGCGCCGGCACGAGCCGCATTTCGATCGACCGCACCAGGGCGTCGAGGTCGGCGTCGGTCGGGAGATCGCCGCCCACGTACTGGTCGTAGATCATCAGGACGTCGTCGGACGCGATGCGGACGACGTCCGCTGTCACCGCGACTCCCGTCGACGGGTAGCCGCCGCGCGCCCCGGCGCTGTTCCCCACCGCGGTCTCTCCCACTTCGCGCTCGATGGCGACGTTGACCTGACACCCTTCGCGGGCGAGCCGCTCGACCAGGCCCTTGCCGATCGCGATCAACCGGTCGAGCGAGGCGTTGGCGGCACCGTCGAAAAACGTGGGGACGTTGGGGAACTTCGACTTGGAGGGAAACGTCAGGTCGAGCTGCTCACCGAGCTCGGCCGAGGCGCGGGCGCGATCCACGAGCGCGGTCACATCCGGCGCGGCCGCCGTGGTCCCTGCGACACCGACGCGGCCCCCCGTCGCCACGCGGAGGTTGACGCCGGTTTCTTCGATGATTCCGGTCGTCTTGAGCCGGCCCGACTCGAACGCTATCGTGGTCCTTTCCTCCCGACGCCAAAGCACATCCGCGTGCCCAGCCGCTGCCAAGATCCGGTCAATCACACGTCGCCTCCGACGAGAATCTCCTCGATGCGGACGTGGGGGGCGCCTTCGGTGACGGGGAGCGGAAACTGGCCGCCCTTGCCGCACCCGCCGCCCATCTGGTTCCACGTGAAGTCGCCGGCGATGTGGTCGATGCGGTCGAGGGTCTGGAACAGGTTGCCCGCGAGCACGACGTCCTTCACCAGCTCGGCGATCTGCCCGTCCCGGATCATGTGCCCCCAGGCGGCGGTGAACGAGAAGTTCTCGAGCATCGTCTGGCCGCCGAAGGCGCCGCACGCGTACACGCCGAGCTTCACGTCCTTGATCAGGTCCTGCAGCGTCGCGCCGCCCTGGCCCGGCGCAATGTACGTGTTGGTCATCCGCACGATGGGTGGGTGCCGGAACGACATGGCCCGCGCGTTGCCGGTCGGGCGCTCCGACATCGCCGCGGCCGTCTCGCGAGAATGGAGCCGGCCGACGAGGATCCCGTCCCGGATGAGCACCGTATCCTGCGTGGGCGTGCCTTCGTCGTCGAAGGGCAGCGTGCCCCGCAGGCCGGACGCGGCCCCGTTATCCCCGACGTTCAACACCGGTTTCCCGAAGCGGCGACCCAACGTCATCATTTCGCGCGCCTGCGGGTTCTCGTAGACGAAGTCCGCCTCGGACAGGTGACCGAACGCCTCGTGGATGAACACCCCCGCGAGCTCGTTGTCCAGAATCACCGGATAGGCGCCGCCTTGCACGCGTGGGGCGTCGAGCAGGTCCGCGGCCCGCCGCGCGACGACCCGGAAGCGCTCCTCGAACCCGTGCACGCTGTTCCAGCCGCGCCGCAGACCGATCGACTCGAGCCCCTTCTCGATGGTGCCATCGCGGCGCGCGATGGCGGTACCCGATACCGTGACCTCGGGGCGCACCTGCGCCAGTGCCGTCCCCTCGGAGTTCACGTACCAGACCTCGCTCACCTCGTCGCGGTAGATCGCCTGCGTGTCGACGATCGCGTCCGACACGGCGAGCATGGCGCCGTTGTACGCCTCGATGAGCTTCTTCTTCTCGGCGAGCGAGATGCCGCGCACGTCGCCGTCGAGATCGAGCGCCACATCGGCTTGCTGCGCCGCCGTCTCCGCGAGGCGGATGGGGCGCTCGAGCCGGACGGCCCGGGACAGCTCGTGCGCCCGCGCCACCATCTGAGGCAACGCGTCGAGCGAGGTGAACGAGGCGATCCCCCAGCCGCAGCCGCGGTCCAGGCAGCGCACGAAACCGCCCTGATCCTCGCTGACGGTGGCGGTTTCGAGCCGCCGGCCGCGAAAGGTCACGGCGGAGCTCCAGGTGCGTTCGAGACGGATTTCGGTGTAGTCGGCGCGGGAGGCCTTCAGCGCGGCCGCCAGGCGGTCCTTCAAGCGCCAGGTCCCAGTTCTCTCAGCTTCTCGGCGTAGTCGGGACGCACGACGATCTCGCCGCCGATGATCACTTCGCGGTCCCAGGGGAGGATGATGAAGTTCTCGTTTTCGAGGGCGTAGAAATCCGGCTTGTAGGTGCCTGTCTTGAACGACACGGCCGTCTTCACGGCGGCGGGCTTCAGGTCGCGTACCACGTTGAGCGCGAGCTTCATCGTGCTTCCCGACTCGCACGTCTCGTCCACGATCAGGACGCGTTTCGCGGTCACGAGGCGCGGCGGGCCCGCGATGATGTTGGGTGCCTCGCCGGGCGCGTTACGCGTAATGGCGATCGACGCGAAGTCGCGCTGCAGGATGCTGGCGACGACCGCGCCCGGGATCACGCCGGCCTTGGCGATGCCGATCACGACCTCGGGGTCGTATTCGCGGAAGATCTTGAGCGCGAGCGCCCGGCACAGCTCGCCGAAGAACGGCCAGTCCACCTCGAGCACGCCGCGCGGGGTCTGGCGCGCGCCGCGGGCTCCAGCGCTCGGTCGGCTCGGTCTGGGAGGAAGGGGCGGCATCGTGGCGGAAGCTACATTGCGAACGTCGGAGGCCGCAAGCTATTTTCGCCCCATGGGTTTCTGGCGCCGCCTCTTCAGCGGCTCGTCGCCGGACGATCTCAGTCCGCAGCGTCTCGATTACCTGAATGAGGCGCTCGCACTCGAGCGTCAGGGAGACTACGACGCGGCGCTCACGTCGTACCGCCTCGCGCTGCGCGACCATCCCAACGACGCCCGCATTCTGCAGAACATGGCGATCGCGTTCACCAAGACGCGGCGGTTCGACGAAGCCATCCGTCATTACCGTCGCGCGCTCGAGCTCGACACCGGGCTCGGCGGCGCGCACTACGGGCTGGCGTTTCTCCTGTTGAAGCGCGGCGATCCCGACGGCGCCGCGCAGCACCTCAAAGCGTTTCTGGCCAACCCGCCAAAAGGCCCCGACGCTCAGAAGTGGGTCGCGCACGCCAACGAAGCGCTGCGCGATCTCGGCGCGGGCCTCACGCCATCGCCTTCCCCGGACGGGGGCGGGGGCAACGCCTGAGAACGAGCATCTTCCTGCTCGCCTTGGCGGCGACGGCGGGCTGTGGACAGCTCGGTACGGATCTCAATCAGGTCGTCGCGCTCGAGGTCTTCTTCCCCGACAGCGGGCTCCTCGAGATCGGCGATACGCTGCATCCCAGTGCGCGGGCACTGAACGGCCACGGCGATTCAGTGGCCGCGCAGATTTTTTGGACGTCCCTCGATACCGGGATCGTATCGGTCGTGGACAGCGGCACCGGAAAGACCTTCGCCAAGGCGGTCGGGACCGGGCGGCTCCAGGCACGTTTCGGCGCCCTCCGCTCCAACCCCGAGAATGTGTTTGTGTTTGTGCGGCTCGACTCGGCGAGCGCGCCGGGAGTCACGCGAGACACGGTGGTGGTGACTCCGCCGGACACGCTCACCCCGGCGGATTCCCTCTCCGATTCCCTGATCGTGAAGGCCTGGGCCGACACGGCCGGGGCGCCGGGGCGCCCGGTCGTGTATACCTTCGACACCTATCCGCCAAGCGACACGACCGTCACATTAGTCCCCAAGGGAACCGTCCTCACCAACGCGAGCGGGATCGCCGTCGTACAGGTCCGGCTCCGTAAGGCGACGGTCCCTGATTCGGTCGTCGTCAGCGCCGCCGTTCTGCGCCCCAACGGTACCCAGATACCCGGTAGTCCGGTGCGCTTCGTCGTGGAGTTCCGCCCATGAGTCGATCATGAGCAAGGGAACGCTCAACCAACTGTTTTTCACGACGGTGGACCGGCACGCCGGCCTGCCGTTCGCGTTCCGCTCCAAGGTCGGCGGCGAGTGGATCCCCATCACGCACCGCGAGACCGTGCAGCGCGTCCAGGCGATCTCGCTGGGCCTGCGCGAGCTGGGTGTGAGGCCCGGGGACCGCGTCGCGCTGGTGTCGGAGAACCGACCGGAGTGGGCCCTGACCGATTACGCCTGCCTCGCCGCCCGCGCCGCCGACGTCCCGATCTACCCGACCCTGAC